>CANORV010000007.1 GCA_947569245.1 uncultured Mycoplasmatota bacterium
TTTTACTAATTATTTGATAAGAAAAATAGAGACATTTTTACTAATTATTCACAAAGTTATGTTAAAGTTATACAAAAAGATTGTAGTAATTGTTGTTTTGTAATATAATATATTTGTAGTAAGGTGGAATAATAATGAACGAAAATATCCCAGTACATGTAGGAATTATAATGGATGGAAATGGTAGATGGGCAACAGAGAGAAATCTTCCAAGAACGATGGGACATAAAAATGGTGTAAAAACTTTAAAAAAGTTATGTTCTCATGTTTTTAAACGTGGAGTTAAAGTTTTGTCTGTTTATGCTTTTTCAACAGAGAATTTTAAAAGAGAGACGAGTGAAGTACAATTTTTGATGGATTTATTTGTTGATTCTTTTTATAATGAATTTTTGTTTTTAAAAGAAAATAATGTTAAGGTTATTTTTTCTGGTAGGAGAGAACCGCTTCCTGCTAGTGTATTAAAATCAATGGATAAGTTGGTTGATGAGACTAAAGATATGACTGGTCCAATTTTTAATATTTGTTTAAATTATGGTGGTCAGGATGAGATTGTAGATATGGTTAAAAAAATTAGTTTACTTGTAAAAGATGATGTTTTACAAATTGATGATATTACAAAAGATTTGGTTAATAGTAATCTTTATCAAGAATTACCACCACTTGATTTTGTTATTAGAACGAGTGGTGAGCAAAGAATTAGTAATTTTATGCCTTATCAGTCTGCTTATGCAGAGTATTATTTTCCAAAGGTGTATTTTCCTGATTTTTCAGAAAAAGAGTTTGATATTGCAATAGAAGAGTTTCAAAAAAGAAATAGAAGATTTGGAGGAAATAGTAAATGAAAACGAGAGTAATTAGCGGAATTATTTTAGCTTTGATATTTATACCATTTGTGTATTTTGGTGGTGTTTATTTTGCAGCTTTGATGCTTACTTTAGGAATACTTTCTTTAAGAGAAATTTTAAATTTAAGACGTAACAGTTTTCCTTTTATTATTCAAGTACTTGCTTATTTGTCACTGGCATTTTTAATACTTGTAGAATATGATTCAACTAATATGATTGTTCAGTTTGATTATAGAATGTTAACTTTTTTAGTTTTTTCTTTAATAATGCCAATTGTTCTAATTAATGATGATAAAAAATATAATATAGAAGATTCTTTATATGTACTTGGAAGTGTATTGTTTTTAGGTTTATCTTATAATCTACTTATTTTAACTAGAAATCATTCAATTGAGTATTTACTTTATTTTTTTACTATTACAATTTCTACAGATGTGTTTGCTTTTGTTACTGGTAGGTTAGTTGGAAGATGTCAGTTGATTGGTAAAATATCTCCCAATAAAACGGTTGAGGGCTTAATTGGTGGAACTATAATGGGTACTATTATTCCAGTTGTTTTTTATACGACAGTTATAGATAGTAGTATTTCACTTCAGGTTTTATGCCTTGTAACAATTAGTTTGAGTTTGATAAGTCAACTTGGTGATTTAGTATTTTCTAGTATAAAGAGACATTTTAATGTTAAAGATTTTTCAAATTTGATTCCAGGGCATGGTGGAATTTTAGATAGATTTGATAGTATTATATTTGTTATTTTGGGGGCAATTTTATTTTTGGGAATAATTTAACTAATTAATATTTTTTGGAAGGTGATATTGTGTTGACATTGATTTTATTTATTTTTGTTCTTGGTGTGATTGTGCTTGTTCATGAGTTTGGGCATTTTCTTTTTGCTAAGATTTTTGGAATTTATGTTTATGAATTTTCAATTGGAATGGGTCCTAAATTATTTGGATTTAAAAAGAAAAATGGAGAGACTTCTTATAATATTAGAGCAATTCCAGTTGGTGGTTTTGTTCAGCTAGCTGGAGAAGAAGTAGACGATGATAAAAATGTAGCAAATGATAGAAAATTGTTTGCTAAACCTGCTTGGCAAAGATTTTTAGTTATGTTTTTTGGAGCAGGTTTTAATTTTATTTTAGCTTTAGTAATATTATTTGGTATTGGTATTATTTGTGGAGCTCCTTCTACTAGTAGTAAGCTTACTAGTGTTGAAAAAAATCTTCCTGCCTATAATGCTGGGGTGGAAGTTGGAGATACTGTTATTGGTATAAATGGACATAGGATAAAAACTAATGATGATTTAGCAATATATTTAGAGATGGCTGATAAGAATAAGGATATTTCTTTTGAGGTTAAGAAAATGGATGGTAGTAAAGCTACTTATAAGGTTAAGCCATTAAAAGTAAAAGAGGAAAATGATCAAGTTACTTATAAAATTGGTATTGGTTTTGGTGGTACAAGAGAAAGAGGCTTTGTAGAAGCTATTAAGTTTACCTTTATTAAAACTGATTCATTATTTAGACAGATGATTATTACATTAAAAGGGTTATTTACTGGTGGTATTAATGTTGGGCAACTTAGTGGTCCTGTTGGTATTTATTCAATTGTTGGTTCACAAGCAAAGCAGGGGGCAGAAAGTATTTTTTATCTTATAGCACTTCTTAGTATTAATGTAGGTTTTATTAATTTGATTCCTTTTCCGGCCTTTGATGGTGGTAGAATACTATTTTTAGCTATTGAAAAGATAAAGGGTAGTCCAGTAAAACCTGAGACTGAGAATAAGATTCATTCTATTGGTTTTTTAATTTTGATGGCACTTATGCTTTATATTACATTCAATGATATATTTAAATTATTTTAAATAAATTTATGAAAAGACTCTTTAGGATAAGAGTTTTTTTGTTGTTAAAAGGGTTGTTTTGGTACTGTTAAAAGGGTTGTTTTGTTATTAAATTGTTTGTTTTTACTTCTCAAAATAATTAATTTATGATATAATACGAGAGAATGTTAGAGGTGGCAGTATGGAAGTTTCTAGTGTAAAGGGAATAGGACCTAAATCTTTATCTTTACTTAATAAAATAGGTATTTATACGATTGATGATTTGGTTACGCATTATCCTTTTAGATATGATGTCTTGGTAAGAAGTAATTTGAAGGAATCTTTGCATGATGAAAAAGTAATTATTGATGGTAAAGTGGAAAGTGTTCCGATACTTTTGCGTTTTAAAGCAGGGTTAAATAAGCTTAATTTTAGATTAGTTACAGCAAGTGGTGTTGTTGGTGTTTCTATTTTTAATAGGGCTTTTTTGAAGCCTAACTTAGAGATTGGTGCTAATGTTATAGTTATTGGAAAGTTTGACAAAGCAAAAAATGTAATTACGGCTAGTGATATTAAGTTTGGATTACTTGGCAAGGAGGAAAAAATCGAAGCAGTATATCATTGTACAAATGGTCTTACTAATAAGCAACTTTCTACTTATATTAATACGGCACTTTTAATGAATAGTAAAGATATTACTGATTATATTCCAGAAAAGTATGCTAATAAATATAAGTTTTTGAATAAAAAAACAGCACTTAATATTGTTCATAATCCACCATCTAAGGAAAAGCTACGTGAGGCAAAGGTTAGACTTAAGTATGAAGAATTATTTGCTTTTATGTTTAAAATAAATTATTTAAAAGAACAACATAGATTAGAGAAAAAGGGTATATCTAGGGATATTTCTATTGATGATATCAATCAGTTTATTAATAAATTGCCATTTGAACTTACTAATGATCAAAGAAATGCTACTATGGAAATAGTTTCAGATTTATGTAAAAATATTAGAATGAATAGGCTACTTCAAGGTGATGTTGGTAGTGGAAAAACAGTTGTTGCTTTTATTTCAATGTATGCTAATTATCTTAGTGGATATCAGAGTGCACTTATGGCTCCTACGGAGATTCTTGCTATTCAACATTATAATAATTTAAAAGAATTGTTAAAGAATACTAATATAAATATTGAACTTCTTACTGGTAGTTTGAACAAAAAAGATAGATCCTTGATTATTGAAGGACTTAAGGATGGATCAATTGATATGGTTGTTGGAACACATGCACTTATTCAAAATGATGTTTTGTATAAAAGTCTTGGTCTTGTTATAACTGATGAACAACATAGATTTGGAGTAAATCAAAGAGCTAATTTACAAAATAAAGGTGTTATGCCAGATGTTCTATATATGAGTGCTACACCAATTCCTCGTACCTATGCACTTACTATTTATGGAGATATGGATGTTTCCACAATTAAGGAGTTGCCTAAGGGAAGAAAGACGGTTCAGACCTTAGTAAAAAGTGAAAGAGAAATAAAAGATGTTTTAGAGTTAATGTATGAGGAATTACGTAATCATCATCAGATATATGTTATTGCTCCTTTGATTGAAGAAAGTGAAAATAGTGATTTGACTACAGTTATTGAACTTAAAGATAAAATGAATCTAGCTTTTGGAAGTAAATTTAAAATAGATATTGTTCATGGTAAAATGGCAAGTGGTGCTAAGGATTTGATAATGTCCGAGTTTAAGAATGGTAAAGTGGATATTCTTATAAGTACAACAGTAATTGAAGTAGGTGTTGATGTAAAGAATGCTAGCATGATAGTTATTTTTGATGCTAATAGGTTTGGTTTATCTACTCTTCATCAGTTGCGTGGACGTGTTGGTCGTGGAGATATTTCTTCTAAGTGTTTGCTCATTAGTGATGTTGATGCAAAGAGACTTAAGATAATGGAAACTACGCATGATGGGTTTGAGATTAGTGAAGAGGATTTTAAATTACGTGGACATGGAGATTTGTTTGGTACTAAACAAAGTGGGGATATGATGTTTAAAATTGCCGATGTTAGAAGTGATTATAAAATCTTAGTCCAAGCACGGGATGATTCAAATGAATATTTACTTGACACTTCATGTGATAGTGAAAAATTGAAGCAAAGCCTTATAGAGTCTATAAATCATAGTTAAGCTAGTAGTGTAAAGTAAAAAATATTTAGTTGACTTTTTTCTTTTTAAATATTATGATTAAGGTGCATGAAGGTAAAACTTTGTGCGTGCTCTTAACGAACTAAAGTTTAAGAGCAATTCAACCAAAACCCCCTGAAGAGTCAGCAAAAGCTGGCTCACTTTTTGTTTTTGCTTGAATTTACAGGGGTTTATAAAATCATTATTTTGTAAATTGTTGCTTTCAACTACCAACCAACTACCAAAATCCTATATTGAAGGTGCAGGATAAGTTAGTTTATTTATGGTATTTACAGCATCATAAAGTTTATCTTTGAACATATGCGTATAAGTATCTAGTGTTTCTTCTATAGATGCATGAGCTAAAAATTGTGATACAACAGCAATGTTTGCATTATTGTTTATGAGTAAGGATGCACAACTATGTCTAAGGTCATGGATTAGTATTTGCTTAAGACCTGCTTTTTTGCATAGTGAATTTTTATGACATCTAACTTTAGAATTAGTAATAGAATCATCTTTACCAAATAGAAACTATTTAGTATTAAATCCATACATTTTAGTTTCCCAATTAAGAACAATTTTAATGAATTTTTAAATATCATTTTTAGTGCTATTTTTAATATCTACTTTTGAAAGTTCCTTTCTCCATAATTCATAATGAGCAACATTTAAATCTATTAATTGTATGTACTTAATTCTATCTTTATATGTTTTTAAAGTAGTCATTTTTACTTTATCCTATTGATATTCGTAGTCTGCAGTATATAAATCTTTAAATGCCATACCTTTGTTCAGTAAAGACAGAAATAAAGATTTTTATATAAGGGGTATCAAAGAATATCAAACGAATAATGAAAAAGGTTATTTAATAGATACTTGTTTAAATAGTCAAAATAATTATGAAAAAATGGTTAATTACTTTTTAGAAGATAATGAGTAATAGTTAAATGACATTATGACATTAAACTTTGCTAGGGGTATAGTAAAAACAAATGTCATTAATGTCATTTTTAATAAAAATAATAAGTAAACCATCAGTCGAGAACATAGTTAGTAATAATATAGTATAATTATTGTGAGGTGAAGGATTATGGATAATAATAAAATAGGAAAATATATTGCATCTCGTAGAAAAGAAAAAGGATTAACGCAACAAGAACTTGGTGATAAATTATTTGTAACTGATAAGGCAGTTAGTAAATGGGAACGAGGATTAAGTTTGCCAGATATTACTATTCTTGAAAAATTAGCAGATGAATTAGATACAGATATTTATAGGATTTTACAAGTAGAAAAAAAGAATAGTGTAGATCTAGAAAAAATCTTAAATGATGAAAGGAAAAAAACACAAAAAGAATTAAATAAAAAAATAATTATATATATATTACCCATAATTTTTGTTAGTTGTATCATATTTTTTAAACTTATACCTTTTGGCTATAATATTGAACATCCAAGATATACACATACTGAAAATAAAATAATTAATCTAGGTATTCCTAAATTTTCGTTTTTAATGAAAAATAATGAGAATAGTTATTTTTATAAGAATTTTAGAGGTAAAAGTGTTTTAAAAAGTGAATTGAAAAGTTATGTAAATACTTTAGTACATATTTCTTGTAATAATACTACATATTTTTATGATTCTGATGCAAATATTACTATTATTGATTATGATGTTAAAGGAAACATAATTTACAGTACCATATCCTATAATATTAGAAATGGAAACTATTGTAATGAGTGGCAAATAAAAGATTATTCTGAAAGGTTAGGAACATTAAATACATTTCGTACTTTATATACTGAAGATTCAAATTTAGCAATATATTTTCTTCCTAGTTTAAAAATAAGTGATAATGAAAATGAGTGGGTTGCTACTTTAGACATTTATTATAATGATGGAAAAACAAAAAAAGTAATTGAAAAATCATCTGGAAAATTTGAAGTAATAAATAATGAACTTATCTATTATAGAGATAAAATTATAGATTATGAGAATAATATTAAAATTCCGAATATATCAACATTTGCTATAAAGGAACAAAAATTAATATTAAGAGAAAATTATCTCAAAGACTATGAAAAAGGTATTACTTTAAAATAAGGTGATGGATTATGAGAAAAAAATTTAATAAAATAAAAAGGAATATACTTATTTGTGATTTAATTTTTATAGGTATAAACATACTAATTAATTTTATATTATATCTAATGAATGTGAGATTTAGATTATGGGTTATTATCCTTATAATTTTAATATTTGTTATTGGATTTATTGTAGGTATATTCCAACAGATATATCTATCTTCTGATAATAAAAAGAGAACTATAATATTGTCATTGATAGGAACTATACCTATAATCATATTTATTTTAATTTCTTTGCCTATTGTAGGCTTTATTGCAGTTTTTAGTTATAAACCTGAACATGTTACAATGTTAGATAATAAAAAATATGTAGCAGTTGTTTCTTCATTTCTTCATGTTGATGTTGATTATTACGATTATTATGGATTTTTGTTAATGGGGACAGAGGTAAAAGTACATGGTGATTTTGGCAAAGGTGGATTTGATCCTTTCGTGAATCCAAATGCTGCTGATGGAGTCGAATATACATATTATGATAATAGAGGAAAGATAAAATCAAAAAGAAGTGAAACATATATTAAGGACAATGATGGGCAAATAATAGATAAAAACAACTATAATATAGATATTGATAAAACAAATAAATTTGATGATAGTGATAATTATTTATTGTCTGAAAATGAAGAAGTATTATATGAAAAGAAATTTAATAAAACAATATTAAGATTTAGTAAAGTTGACAATGTATTAGGTCAAAATATGTTAGTTCATGTTTTGAGAAGTAAAGATAATGGTAAAAATTATTATGTAGTATCAGATGATGTAATTCAAGTAAGTAATGAAGCAAAATTTGACTTTCTAAATGAAAATTTAGGATTTGCAGTTAATACTGGTGAGATTTATTTAGATAATAGAAAAATTGGTTTATATATCACTAATGATAGTGGAAAAACATTTACATCTTCTAATTTTAAATATACAAATGAAACTGTTGATTATATAAGCATAGAAAGCATGCCTTATTACGAAAATAATGTTTTAAAAATCAAATGTTCAGTATATCAAATAAATTCAAACAAAGATGGATATGAAAATAAAGACTTAATATTTATTAGTAATGATAATGGGTTGAATTGGAATTTAGAAAGTAATTAAGGTTATCGTTGAAAGTGAGTAAAAATATGAAGAAAAAAATAATTATAACAATCTTGTTTATATGCTCTATTATAATTGTAAGTATATTATTTGTTAATATTAAAAGTCATAAAATAGAAGAGCAAAATAAAAAAAGATATGAGGAAATAAGAAAAAATATAGATGCTGAATTAAAAAGATATTTGTATGTTATAGCCCCAAAGTGTTATCCAGAAGATGGGACACCTTTAATAACCCATCGTGATCTTGTATATAATGGTGGTATGGATAAAGAAAAACTTTTAGACATAGATGGAAAATCATATTGCAAGGCATATATTAAAACAAAATGTATTGAAGTTGGAAAATGGGATTGGGATATAATGATTAGTTGTAAAGATTATACAGATAATGGTTATATAGATTGGGCAGAAGAAATACCATCAAAAAAATAGCCCAATATATTGGAAAGTTTGCAATAGATAATTATTTATATAATACCATTATGAAAGAAGTATTTTAATGAATTTGAATTCTATTCTTAATGATTATTTAAATGATGGTTCTTCTAATGCTAATGCTAATGCTATTTCTAAAGTCTGTCAAGATATAATTAGATTGGAGAATATAAAAGATAATAAAGTGAAAGTATTTTTTGAATTAAATGATGAATTAATAAAATAAAATTTGATGTGGACTTAGATGTTATAAGAATTATATAGGTTGTAAATAGGAGAAATAAGAATATGAAAGTTAGAAATAAATTGGAGAGTATTGAAATCATTAAGGAAAAAAAGTTAAATTCTTTTTCTGAAAAATTATTTAAAGTAACTGATATAGAAGATATAAAATTATTTTTATCAGAATATCCAGCCGAATATTATGCTATTAGAAGTAAAGAGATTGTGGGATGTAAAAAGAATAATTTTAAAGTATCAAGAGATAAAGTATTAGAAGAAATAAAAAATTTCAATTTATTTACAATAAATGTAAGTTCATATAATTATGTATCTAACTTTGTATTAATTGGTGATATTATGATTAGCAAAAATAATGAAGTTTGGTTTATTGGTTCAACAAATTCAAATTTTACTGGTAGAATGGCAGAACAATATCCAGATTTTAATTATTCTACTGATATTTTTGATAAGAGATTAAATAAGATTCCTCAATTTGATTTAATTTATAGTTATATAGTGAATCATGATTTAATGGATGTTATTGTTGAATTTGCTATTTATGATAAACCAGTAGGAATATATAAAGAACAAGTAATTATTTTTGAAATAAGAACTGAATTTTAAAAAGTATGTGAGAAAAAAATTAGGATGTCAAATAATATGAATATAAATAACATTCAAATATTATTAGCAAGTTGCTATTCAAAAAAATTGTGCTATCCTAAAGTGAAAGATGACTGGACTGAAAAAAATGTTTAGGAATGTGTGCAATAACTGCATTAATAGTAAATGATTACTTTGGTGGAGAGATTTGTAAGATACATGTAGATGGAATAAGTCACTATTTTAATCTAATATCTAACAAAATTATAGATTTAACTTTCTCACAATTTGAATGTAATATTAATTATAATGATTAAAAAATTGTTGATATAAGGAGATAATTATATGAAATGTAATATAGAATATATTGGAAAATCAAGACAAGGTATAACTAAATATTATTGTACTGTTCATAAGTCTTTTGCTTATGATAAATTTGGAAACAAGCTTGATGAATGTCTTTGTAGTAATAAAGAAATATATGATAATAGATTAAATATTAAGCAAAATGAAATTAAAGATGTAAATATTAAATATGAAAATATATTAGAAAATGTTATACCTAGGATAATGATAAATGGTAAGGAATTTAATGGGTCTTTAGAATATGATAATTCTTTACTAACTTATAAAGACTTTGGTGGAATAATGCTTGCTAAATTAAATAATATACCATTAGAAATAGTAAAATGTAGTCATTGTGGTCGTTATCATTCTGATAATGGAAGATTTGCTTATACACCACATAGAACTCACTTATGCTTATATTGTGGTCATTTATTTAGAGCAAAAGAAAAGGATATAGGAAGTGAACTTGCAATGATTTATAATGTCCCTGAAGTTAAATTTGAAGATAAATTACTTAAGATAGATAATTATTGCTGTGTAGAATATAATATGCTAAAAGGAACTTTACTTATAAATAACGAGAATGTTAATAGAGTTTTATTTAAAGATAAAGATATTAATATTGCAAAGTTTTTAAGTCATATTTTAGAAAATGAATTTTAATTAATAATTACATTTTTTATAATAGCGTTGATTGTATATTTATAATTACTTTTTTATCTTTTTAACTACCAAAAATTTAAAATTTTAATCGGATATTATCTACATTAATTTTATAAAAAATTAAGACAAATTAAATATCAAGTTTGATGAATTGGTCAGTCATGACTGACCAATTGGAAAGAAAATGCATGGGAAAAATGAATGCAAAGTGGAATTATACAAATAAAATTGTGAATTTGTTTATTAAAATATTAATCATGCAAAAGAAGTAGTTAATTTATTAAATTTTATTGATTTAAAAATTTAATATAAGCTAATTTACAAGCTTTCTAGAAGATGACATAATACTTCTAAATTTAGAGGTAATTAGATGGGAAAAGTTCTAGTATTAAAGAATTATTAAAACTTAAAAATAACTATGAACAGAAAAACAATTAATTTAAATTATTGTTTTTTTACTTCTTATTATAAGTAGATAAATTTATTTTGCTTGGAATAATATGAAAGTGGAACAAAAAAATTTATCTATTTACTAGTAATAAAATAATGATTATTTAAAATATGTTTGTATATCAATTATTTATAAATAAGAGATTAATTTTTAAGTAAAAGAAGAGGTTAAAAATATGATTAAACAAAAAAAATTTTCAGATAGTGTATTAGAATTTAATGAATGGTTATCTAGTGTGTCTTTAAATTTATTTGATAATTATACTATTAGTAATCCATTTAATGGTGAAAACAATGAGCAAATAAAAGAAATTACAAATGCTTTTTATAAAAAGTATTATAATGATTATAATAGAAGATATTTAATACTTGGTAGTTCTCCAGCAAGAAAAGGTACAGCAATAACAGGTATTCCATTTGAAGATGCAAGTCATCTTTATAAAGAAACTGGTATTATGATTGATGATTTTTATATAAATAAATCATCTTCTGATTTTTTGTATGATGTTATGGAACAATATGGTGGTTGTGAAAAATTTTATAAGGACTTTTTTATGAGTTTTGTATGTCCCTTAGGTATAGTAAATGTAAATACAAAGGGAAACGAAATAAATGCAAATTATTATGAAAATAAAAAACTGGAGAATGTTTTATACAATTTCATTGTTGATTCTTTAAAAAAACAGATTGCTTTTGGAATAGATACATCTGTATGTTATTGTATAGGAAGTGGAGAAAATTTTAAATTTTTAACAAAAATTAATGAACAACATAAATTTTTTGATAGGATTGTTGCTTTAAAGCATCCACGATTTATTATGCAATATAATAAAAAAGATAGAAGTAAATATTTGGATAAATATATTTATGCTTTAAAAAATAAAGATTATAATAGATAAAAATTGAAATGTATATATGTTTACATGTAGTGGGAATATAATTAAGTTATTGAAATTTGAAGTATGTGTAATAAGAAACAAATATTTAAATTCATAGATAATTAAAACATAAATTTAGTAAATAATTATGTCATATATTTTATTGTTGTTTGTTTTATAAATTTATATTATGATATATATAGTTTAAATTAGTTTTAAAAGGGAGTTTTTATATGAAGAGATTTTTCTTATTAATTTTTAGTATTTTTACTATCTTTACTATCTTTTTTGTGGGGGAACAAGTTGATGCAGCTTCTTTTAATCTTTCATCTTCTACAAATCAAGTTTCTGCAAACGCTACATTTACTATAAAAGTAGGTGGGGACTGTATTGGTAGAGTTGATCTTAAAGTTTCTAATGGGACGTTATCTCAAAGTAGTGTTTGGGTAGAACAAGGCTATGTTAGTGTAAGTGTTAAAGCAAATTCTAGTGGAGTAGTTACAGTTACAGCTATTCCAGTTACTGGTTTTTCTGATTCTGATGCTAATATTTATAATCCTGGTTCAAGAAGTGTTACTGTACGAATTGTAGCACAAGGAAATACTTCATCTTCTATTAATAAGCCAAATAATGGTGGTGCAGTTTCTAATGGGGGTACAGTTTCTAAAAAATCTGGAAATAATAATTTGTCATCACTTACAGTTAGTGAAGGTAAATTGTCTCCAAAATTTGTATCCTCTAATACTACATATTCATTAAAACTATCAGAATTAGTTAAAGAGATAAATGTTTCTGCAAAAACTGATTCAAATAAGGCAAAAGTAAGTGGACTTGGAAATATTAGTCTTCAACCTGGTGACAATAAAATAGAAATATTGGTAACAGCAGAAAACGGTGATAAAAAAGTTTATACAATAAATGCGTATGTTGATCCAAAACCACTTGTTTATCTTAAATATAACAATGAAAAAATTGGTATAGTTAGAAATTTTAAAGATATTTATATACCAAAGGATTTTGTTAAAAGTAATTATGAAATAGATAATAATACAATAACACTTTTTAGTAAGGATAATATTAATTTGGTTTATGGTGAAGACAGTCAGAATGAAAAAATTCTTTATTTATTTGATAAGGAACACAATAATCTTGTTAAAAAAGTTACTCCAGTTAACATAAATAATCGAGAGTTTTTGGTAGTAGATGTTAACAAGACTAAAGACGGCTTTGTGCTTGATGAATTTGAAGTTGATAATAAAAAGATAGGTTGTTATATTTTTGAAAATCCCGATTATTATTTAATCAATGTCTTAAATGGCAATGGTAAAATAGTAGAATATTTATACGAAAAAAGTGAGGGAACAATCCAACTATTTCCGGGGTTTTTATTGAACAAGAAAGATGAAAATATAAATAATTTACCTATTTATATTTTAGGTGCAATTGTAGCTATTCTTTGTATTTTAGTAATATTTTTAGGATTAAAACTAAAAAAAGGTGGTAAGCATGATAAAAAGAGGTAGGATATATTTAACATTATTACTTTGTTTATTCTTAATTTTTCTGAAATTTGAATTAAATAGTTTTAATGTTGATTATTCAAATTATAGTAATAGTTTAGCTATAAATGATAGAATATCTACACAAGGTAAAAATATAAAAAATTTAGCAGTCTTTATTAAATTTAGTGATAGCAACTTAAATGTAGAGCATCATTTAGATGATGAAGAAAGTGTCAAAAATGCTAATAAAATATTTAATAGTGATATTCCTTTTTCTATGGATAGTGTTAATGGGTTGATAGATGTTCTTTCTTTTAAAAAGTATTATGAGAGACAAAGCTATGGTAATTTATCTATAACAACTGAGTTTTTTCCAAAATATGATGGTAAGGTAGTTTCTTATACTGATAAAAATCCAATTGGATATTATTTAAAATATAATGAAAATAATCCAATCGGATATAAAAATAAAACAGAATCATTAGAAAGAGAAAGTGAACTTGTAAATAATGCTGTTAAATATATAGCTGGAATGGTTTCTTCATATGGAATAACAGCAAATGATTTAGATGTTGACAAAGATGGAAATATAGATGCAATATCTTTTATAATAGAGGGACAAAACAATCTTGTTTCATCGATTGGTTGGAATGATCTTCTTTGGTCACATAAATTAGATACGACTTCTGTTAGTGAAATGATTCTTGGAAAAAAAGTAACTTCATATGTTTTACTTTACGCAGAAGATTATACTTTAGCAACTGGATTATTTTCACTTAATCGTGGAACATATGGGACGATAATTCATGAATTTGGACACATGTTAGGTTATATGGATTTATATAGGTATAATGATTCTTCTTCAAAACCAGTAGGTTTTTATGATATTATGGGAAATGCAATAGGTTCTAATCCTCAGAATTTTTTAACATATTATATAAGTGAATATAATAGTAATACAAATTGGCATAGTCCATTACCAGTTATTAATAAGACAACTAAAGATGTTGTTGTTTATAAACCTCAATTTATTGATAAGAATGAAAAAAGGGCAGTTAAAATTCAGTTTGATAATAATAGTGATGAGTTTTTTGTTGTTGAATATCACGATAAAATGAATACTTATGAATCATATTCAGCTCTTGATAGTGGAATTATTATTTATAGAGTAAATGAAAAAAATAAATATTTGGGAAATACTGATGGTAGTAATAGTGGTAAAAATGATCATGTTTATGTTTTTAGGCCAAATGAAACAGGATTAGGTGCTGGAAAAGGTGATTTATCTTTAGCAACTTTCAATATGAAGAGAAAAACATTTGGAAAAAATCTTTATTCTTCTACTGGCGGTTAGAGTTCACGCACTTCAAAGTTTATTTAAGTACTTTTATCTTTATTTTAATAGGATTAAAAATGCTTAAATTTAACAAGTATTATATGAATTTTAAAATTTTGGTAGTTGAAAAGGTAGTTGGAAATATTTTTTTCAGCTACCTTTTTTATGACAAGATGACAATACTTGTGAGAGGTGTCTCAAACAATTGTCATATTGTCATCAATCTTTTAATTACCTTTTTTTGAAGTGCCATATATTTTTAATGTAATTGAATCAAGATGCGTTTCTATATTACATAAAATATTAGGTATTTTTTCTTTAACTGCTTCACCAACAAAATATTCATCCCCAAGATCAATATTATCAGTAATAAAATCAGATAATTTATCTTTTTCTATTTGTATATTTCTAATTTCTTCATCACATTTTAAATGCTTAGATATATTATCCAGTATACGAATTTTATTATCTAAATATTTAAATGAATGCAGATATTCTGCTTTATTTTCTATTTTTATTGGAGAAGAAAACGTTAAAGTTAATTTTCTTTGAATAAGCTCAATTGTACTTTCAATTTTGCTATTTTTGTCCTTTTTTTCTTCACCTAGTTTTGTTAAATAGTAAATACCAAATGACACACAAATTGTGGTAATAATATCCATTAAATTATATTTAAAAAGCTCACAATCCGAAAATTTAATACCAAGGAAAATAAATAGTCCTATAGAAAGAAGCATTCCTATAATAATATAAACAACTTTTTTCATATTACTTTCCACCCTTTGAAGAAGCTATAGCTGATTCTATATATCCCTTGATTTTTTCATTCCATACTTTATTATCATTTGAAATTATAACTATGTCTAAAACTTTTTTATAATTTTTATTTTTTTCTTTTTTCAATCGTCTTACTAGTCCACCAAAAGATTCTTCCAAAAAAGAAGATCCATAACCATATCCTCCATCAAGATTTACTGTTAACACTTTATTTTCTTTTAATGACTCTATAAATTTTGGATATAGTATATCATCTCTAAATTCTTCTCCTGAAAAAGAACCTTGTGATTTATATCTTGCTCCTGGAGTATCAGTAAAATCTTTAACCACTTCTATAATCATAATGATTCACCATCCTTCTTGATTTCCCAATAAAATACTGTTCCAAATAGATTAGTTTCCATATCATACTTTGAAGTTCCAGAATAATATGCTTTATTTGATATAATGACTAAATTATCTATATCTTTATTTTTATAAGGCTCGTAAATTGATGGTAATCCATTTCCACGTTCTACGAGTCCTGTCTCACTTCTTTTTTGAACCCCACTAACTGCTGTCTCAATATATTTATATTCATTTTCACAATCAAATGCTTCTATTATTTTTTCAAGTATACTTTTCCTAATAGTCGTAGGTATACCCAATCCATTATCCATAAAAGTATATGTGATTTTATCATTTTTATTATCAACAAAAATATACCAATTATGTTCAAACATCCCTTCTTTTTGATATGCATGATCTGATATGTTAGTAATTAATTCAGTTAACATAGTCATTAAATAATTTATTTGGACTTTATCTTTATTTAATTTAATACAAGTAAAATCAATAATTTCTTGCCTAATATCTCGCTTTATATTTCTGTCATCATATTCGTAGCCAACACCTTTTTTTATTTGAATATTATCATCAACTTGAATTATGTTTTCTTCTGCGGTTTTCATATAATTAAGGTAACCTGATTTTTTAAGGTACTCTTTTACTTGCGTATTTTTAGGAAAATTTCCAATCCAATTAATTGGCAAAACTTTTGAGCCACGAGTATTCTTTATAATCGTTAATAAATACATCAATGCATCACTTGTAATAAAATCTGTGTTACTCATATTAATTAAAAAAGTACGAATAAAACTATTACTGTTATTTCTTTGCTTTTGAAAATTTCTTATTCTTTCTACACTTTTAATTATTTTATTTAAGAAAAGAATAGTCTCATTCGGGTTATTTATTATACTAAATCTTTGTGGTACAGTAAATACCTCATTAGGTCTTTTTTGATTTCTTAAATTTTTACTAAAATTTCTACTATTCTTTTTATTTTGTTTTCGAGCTGTTCTTATTTTTAAATTTTTTTCATCTTGATACTTTTTCCAAATTTTATATTCATTACTTTTCCTTCTCATGCAACCACTCCTGATATAATTGTGACTAACTCTAACATATCAAAATTTTATTATCCTTTTTATTTAACTAATTTCACGATATTTTGAGAATTACCATTTACTAAAGAAACTATGTTATCACACCATATTGCAACTAATCTATCAATCGCTTCTTTTGTATAAAATGCATAAGGTGCTGTTGCCATAATATTTCCTTTATATTCATACATTTTCTTTTCATTGCCATACAACTCAAAAGCATAACTTATTTCTTCTTTTTCAGCTCTATTAAGAACTAAATCATGATTATATAATTCTCTAGGATTATTAACTACATTAATAAACGCATTACCATTCATTGCATTGATTAAATCATCTGTTATTAGTTTGCTAGTTTCTTCATTTGTAGCAAATGCTGGAAAAATAAAATCTGCTTCTTTAAATATAGTTTCTAAATCAACCTTTTTATAGTTATTTTGTTTTTCACTTCTATTCCAATAAATAACATTCATGCCTAATGCTTGACACATATCAGCTATTTTAGAGCCTATTGTCCCAAGACCAATAATACCTACTGTTTTATTTCTTATTTCAGTAGTTAACATACATTGTGAATAATCCATTTTATAATCTGTTTTTGCTTGAATTGGAAATTTCTTTGCTAAGCACATCATAAGAAATATTCCATATTCAGCAACTGAATCAGTTGAATATTTTGGTATATTGCATACAACGATATTATTATTTTTACAATAATCTAAATCTATCCAATCAAATGCTGTTGTTGATAAACAAACGCCTTTTAAATTCTTAATTTTACTTAAATGATTAGCATTAATATCCCAATTATACCAATCTGGATCTACTACTAATATTTTTTCTTCTTCATCATTTAAATATGGTGCCTTATCTAAATCAAAAGTATCTTCCAAAAAGATAAGTTCTCCAACTTGACTTAATTCTTGAATTTGTTTTTCTGTAAAACTATTTTTTGTATATGTTATATATAATTTCATTTTATTTCCTCCTTCAATATTTCAGCATATTTGTCTGAACCTTCCCAAACTATAACTGAATATAAATTATTGATATCTTTTAATTCATTAATAATATAAATTGCTATGTTTTCTACTGTAGCTCTAGTCTGAATTATATCATCTATATAAGTTTTATCCAACTTACTTATAACAGAATCAATTTTAGGGTTAATTTCATGAAAATCTAAATTACCAACCATATTGTTAATTAAATTATCTACAAAATTAATTTCGATCTTAAATGTATGCCCATGAATATGTTTTCCATGAGCAGAATCAATATTTCTAATTACGCAAAGTCTTGCCATTCTTATTCTCCTCCCGTTTGTAGCATTTCTAATGTTTTACTATAAATTTCTTCTAACTCAATTATGCCATCTTCAGAACTTATATGCCCCTTATCACTAACTACAATAGTTTTTGCATTTAGCAATTCTTCAAATCTTTCTTTTTGACTTAAGGATACAAAATAATCATTATCTGAAAAAATACAATTAATGTTATTAGTAATATTTTTTATTTTATCAAAATTTATATCTGTATGAATCCATGGATAAGCTGTATTATATGAGTCTTCATCTTTTATTGCTTCAGGAAGTAGATCTAACCATGGAGCAACAAATAGAATACCTCCAATCTTATCTACATTTTTTGTTTCTAAATATCTTAATATCGTTTGACATCCAATACTATGTCCTATGAAATAGGTATTTTTGTCTAAAGAATCTACCTGTTTATCTAATTCAGGAACCCACTCCTCTATCTTAGGATTTTCAGTATTAGGCATATTAAATCTTATTACTTTATTATTTTCATCACTAATTTTAGAGTCTAACCATGGATACCATCCATCATCTCTTTTTCCATCCCAACAATGTACTATATAAATTTTATTCATTTCTATCTCCTTAACTATATATTAATAATTATTATTTAACAGAATTGATGCAATTTCTTTCCAATTATTTACCCTAATTATATTTTGTTTTTTTAATTCATCATCAGTTAAGTCTTTGTTATGCCAAGCAGTAAATAACAATTTCATTCTTGCACCTTCGATATTACTTACTTTATCATCAATTTTAATATCACAATTAACAACTGACTTATCACCAACAAAGATAAAGTTCTTAGATTCAATGAAGTCTAATTTATTATATAAAAAATTGTATTTATTCTTTAAATTATTCCCAGCATATTCTATTATTTCTCTCCAAATATAATCTGTACATATATAAATTTTATAATGTTTACTTAATTCTTTTAATATTTCATAGCAATCAGGTAATAGTTTTGCATTTTCATACATATCCATATCTTTGAATTTACTGAAAAAATCATCTTTTTTGTCTTCTAAAATATCCTGTATATAATAATTCTTAATATTATCATAATCTGGTTTATACCCTAAATAATCTTCCAATATTTTAGAAAAATTACCATAAGTTAAAACATCATCCATATCAACCATTAATGTTTTCAATTTAAATCACCTACATTTTTCTAATTTCTTGTTTTAAAACTTTGCATTGATTATCTAACATAAACTTTCCTTCGAATAATTCATCTTTAAATAGATATGGTGTAAATTTTTTGTTTTGGTCAAATTGATTTATATTTTCTAAATCATCAAATCTTACCCACTCTAAAGTGCCTTCTTCAGATGTAGATAATAAATTTCCTTCATAATCTTCAGCTACATATACAAATATTATTCCTTCAGCTGAATCTTTCCAATATGATATTCCTTGTAATCTTGGATTAATTAATGTTAAGCCAGTTTCTTCGTAATATTCTCTAATGATGCAATCTAAAGGTGATTCACCACTCTCAAATTTACCACCAGGCGGAGCATATACTTGTCCCCATTTCTTTGAAAATTTAATCATTAAGACTTTATTATCTTTCTTCAAATAACAAGCAGTAGCATTTAAATGAGCAATTCTATGCTTTTTTATTTCAAATACAACCATTCCATTTTTTTGTATTTCTTCTTCCGTATAATAACCTTTTTGATAGAATGAATCAACTGTACTTTTAACATCAGTATGTCGATCACTAAAATCTTCATCAAAATGCGAAGATACTGCTTCTTCTAATGTTATAAATTTTTCGATACCCTTAACATCCATTAAGATAGTTTCTTCTAGATTTGAAAGCTTTGCAAATTCTATTATATCATCACATCTAACTAATTGTCTCTTTTCATCATTTACCCTATATTCTCTTTTCTTAATTCCTCTTTTCATTCTATTAAATGCATTATCGTTTATTTTCATTCTATGCAACATAATTCACACCTCCATCAAGTCTATAAATCCTTTGGTAATTTACCATAATCGTATTTTTTAGCAACGAGTTCTAAATCCTTTAATGCTTGATTAATTTCTTCTATTGCTTTTTCTATTGAATAATCAAATTCAGGATGATTATTTAAAATTTCTAATTTATGAGAAATTCTAAATAAGTTTTCCATTACAATTCTTGTTGATTCCCTTTTATTGCTATCCCAATCTAAAATATCATATTTAAAAATTCTTGCTTCTTTAATAATATTCTTCAAATCTCTTGAAGATTTATTTTTAAATTCATCATTGGAAAACCAATTTGTTAAAGCATCATATCCAGCTGCTTTTAATAATTGCTCTAAAGATAAATCCAGTTCTTCAGCAATTTTTCTTAATATCTCTATATCAGGCTTTTTAACTTTTCCATTTTCAAGATCATTCAAAGATGTATTACTTAATCCTATTCTTCTTGCTAGTTCTCTTTGGGAAAAGTTCTTTATATCTCTTCCACCTTCTATTAAAGTTTTTAAAGTAAGTTCTTTATCCATATAAAATACTCCTTCATTTATTAGGGTATAATATCATCCCAAAAACATTATAACATATCTTGTAAGTTTTTCGCAACAATTTTGTAAGTTTTTCTTGACAATAAAGTTTAATTATTGCATAATAGAATTGTAAGGTTAACCTTACAAGATGGAAAGGAGGGATTAGATGACTGCTGAGGAAACTTTAGAAATCGTTTCAAAACAATGGTGTAGTTTAGAAGATTTAATGAAGATTAGCCAAGTTGGTAGAAACTCTGCTCTAAAAATTAAAAGAAACATTAGAGATAAATTAACCAAACAAGGCTATATGGTTCCAAAGCATGTAGTACCTATGAAAGAAGTTGTAGATTATTTAGATATTAATATCAGTTATTTAGAATCTAGAATAAAGAAAGGATAGCAATATGAAGCTAATTGAAGAATTAGATACAAGCACAAAAAAAGACATCATAATCGAAGGATTAATGAGGTCTAAAGGTGTTTATTTACTTGTATCAAAACCTAAAGTGGGAAAGTCTATGTTGGCACTGCAACTTTCCTACTGTCTCACAAATGGATTACCATTTCTAGGACACAAAGTAACTCTATCACCTGTATTATATATTAGCACAGAGTCCGATTTTGGTCAATTACAGGATAGATATAAAACACTAGATTTAGTACCAAAAAAGGATTCTTTATTTATTATAGATAGAGATGGAAAACCTAATATAAGTATATTCGATCACGAATGGGAAATTGCTGATTTTGCTGGAGATAAAACAACAAATAAATTAGTAATCATTGATATGCTTAAAGATATGGATTTAGGTATTTCCTATGATATAAATGATTTTCAAGATGTAGCACAAAAACTTATGCCTAAGTTAAGAGAATTATGTGAAAAATATAATATTACAATATTATTTACACATCACTTAAATAAAAGAAATGAAACATTAGGTAGTACAGCTTTTGATGCTTGTATAGATGGAAAAATAACTTTGTTTGAAACTAGAAATGACCATAATCATTTAATTATGAAAGTAATCAATAGAGATTTTCCTGGATTTGATATAAATTTAAAAAGAAATGAAAATCAAACTTTTAAAATTAGTAATCCTATTGAAGATGATGAACTTGATGAAAACTTAATATTCTTTATCAAGTATGCATCTTTAAAAAAAGATTTTGAATTTACTCCTACCATTATTATTCATGATGCTAAATTAAAAACAACAGCATTACGATTTGGTAGAATGTTAAATGCAAATAGGGATTTATTACAAAAAGAAGGACTTTATATAACGAAGAACAGAACAAGTGATAAAAGAATATATCATTGTATATATGAAGAACCTAACCTCGAAGATGATGAATAATCATCTTCTAAAAATAAGAACGAGGCACGTTTTGTTGCAAAGCAATGAAAGTGGCGATAGTGATTATTTTGGGATTTTTAAGGGTGAACCCTTAAACTCACGATTGGGCTATGCCCTAGTGAGATAGGTCAATAAATGACCTCTACTACTAAAGACACAGAAGCAAAGGAGGATAAAAAATTGTATGATGGCAAACAAGTAGTACGAGTAGTAACCCAATATAAAAAAGCTGACCTTTATAATATCGGTGTTGAAATGAAGGATAGAAAAGGTACAGGAAATTATGATGTTGAACGAAGAGAATTTAATTATGAATATGTATCTCTTACTCAAAATAACCTATATCAAGAAGTCAAAAAGAAGTTAAAGGATAGAAAAATAGAATATCTAAATAGACCTAACACTAATCTATTAAATGGTGTAACATTCACAAGTGGTCCTGAGTTTTTTCAAGCACTTGGAATGAAATTTAAAGATAGTGGTAGAACTTATCATACAGGAGATAAAAAAGGACAAGCTGTAATGATTCCTGTTATCAAATCAAAGGAAGATATACCTAATGCTGTAACTTACTTTTTTGATTCTTGTATGGAATTTTTAAAAGACTATGTTGGTGAAGAGAATATACTTCTTTCTCAAATCCATTATGATGAAGATACTCCTCACCTACAAGCCTATTTCATTCCCGTTGTAAACAAAGTTAAAAGAAAATGTTTTGTAAAGGATAAAAATGGTAATGTCGTAAAAGAAAAAACAACAAATAAAAAAGGTATGACTACTATTACTCCACAATTACTTCGTGATGATAAAGGAAAAATTGTATATGAAGAAGTCGAAGGAAATTTCCTAAATTGTGATCAATTTTGGAAAGATAGAGGCGGCAAAATATCTTTTCATCAAATGCAAAATGACTTCAATAAGTTTATTACTGAAAAAGGCTTTAATCTCTATCGTGGAGATATTGGAGCAAATAAAGAAAACCAAACAAAATTAGATTACGATATAGCCGAGAAAAAAGCCGAATTAAAAGAATTAAACAAAGAAAAGGAAAATATCTTAAAGATTATTGAAAACTCTAAAAATGGGCTTAAAAATATTGAAAATAATGATAGTAACAAAGAACTTTTAAATCCTGTTAAAAGAAAATTTGGTGGTTATAAAAATGATGATGTTCTTAGATTTATAAAGTACATGAGAGGCTTAGAGCATAAAATAATTATCTTATCTACTGATAACTCCAATAAAGATATAGAAATAAATAAACTGACTGAAGAAAATAAGACTTTTAAAAACAATAAGGAACTCCTAAAAAGGAATGAAATTATTAAAGAACAGAAATCTACTATTCAAGATCAAAAAGAAGAAATTAGCAAGTTAAGTGAATTAGTAGATATTCTGAATAATAACATTGAGAGTTTAAAATCTAAATTAGAAACAGAAGTTAATAAGTGGAAAAGTCTATTTCAAAAAATGTGTAAGGCAATAGATAAAGTTTTAAAACGGGATAAACCTAAAGAAAAGTTAGAAGATTATGAGGATATAGCAGATGCTATTAATCATGGTTATTATGGTAAAAACAATAAAAATAAAGATGATTTTGAAATAGAAAGATAGAACTATCAGCACTTCTATTGGAGAAACTTATCAATTATGGTAAACTACCAATTGAAGTGCGTGAATAGTCTAAACTAAGCAAAGGAGGAATAATAAATGGCAGTTAGACTATTAGAAGAAAAGAAATGGACCAAAGATGGTCGAAAATATATATGGTATGTTTGGGAGACAGGATTAGATGGTAAAAAACACAAGAAGTTTTCCAAAGCATATAAAACGGAAGCTGAAGCAAAGCGTGCTGAAAAAGAATATTTAAAAATGTCTGAGGTATTTGAGGGTGATATGAATATGACCTTCAAAGAATTATACACTAAGTATTACGAAGTTCAAAAAGATATTGTAAGATACTCAACCTTAAAAACTTATCGAGATAGAATTAAATATATTGGAATGTTTGATAAAGTTAAATTAAAAGATATGGATGCTATTCATTATCAAAAATGGAGAGCTGAAATGATGAAAGTTGATATTTCAAATAGTTATAAAAATGAAATTCAGAAGTTTTTAAAGATAGTCATCAATTGGGCTGTTAAGACTTATGGATTCAATATGAATAAGTTTTATGGTCGAATGGAACCTTTTACTTCGGCATCAGATATAAAGAAGGAAATGGACTTTTATACTTTAGAAGAATTTAATCAATTTATCTCTTCTGCACCTAACTTACAAATTAAGTGTATGTATGAAACTTTATATTATTGTGGACTTCGTAGAGGTGAAGCCAGAGGATTACAATGGAAAGATGTTAATTGGACCGATAAAAGATTATCAGTTACAAAACAAGCGATAACTCATGGCTCTGAAAATAGCACCTACTACGAATTAACAAAACCTAAAACTCAAAAAAGTAACAGGATCTTACCTATTGCAGAAATACTTTTTAGAGATTTAAAGCAATTATATGAAGAACAGAAACAATTTGCTGAATTTAATGAAGAATGGTTTATATTTGGAAATTTCATTCCTATAACCTTCTATCAAATGAGACATAAAAATATAGAAATTGCTAGAGATGCTAATATTAAGAGAATAAGATTACATGACTTTAGACACAGTTGTGCATCCTTACTAATCAACAACAATGCTAATATAGCAGTTGTATCTCAATTCTTAGGTCATGCATCTATAGAAGAAACACTAGATACTTATACGCATATGTTCAAAGATAAACTTTATGATGCTGTAAATACCATAAATAAACTAACTTATCCTGCACCTTCAATATAGGATTTTGGTAGTTGGTTGGTAGTTGAAAGCAACAATTTACAAAATAATGATTTTATAAACCCCTGTAAATTCAAGCAAAAACAAAAAGTGAGCCAGCTTTTGCTGACTCTTCAGGGGGTTCTTTTGATAATCAAACGATATTTTTTTCTGATGGTAGTAATTCTGGTATTATTATAGAGGTTACTGGTGAGACAAGTGATTCAATTACTTTCAATGTAACTTTTCCAGAAACTTCAGGAAATGGTACAATTGATAGTCCATATTTGATAGGTGATACAACAACCTTTATTTATTTAATGAGTATTAATACTAAGAGTAAATACTATAAACTAATAAAAGATTTAGATTTTAAAGATGTTACTAATTATCCACTTATTGATTTTGAGGGAAATTTTGATGGAAATAATAAAACTATTTCTAATATAAATTCGACTAACTCTGGTGTTTTTAATTATGTTGGTGATTATCAAAATCCTACAAAGATAGAAAATTTAAACATTGAAAATTTGAATGCTTATTCTACATCTGAAGATTACTTTGGTGGATTTGCTAATGCGTCTTATAATGTTACATTTAGTAATGTTCATTTAAAAACAGGGAAAGTAGTTAGAAAAGGAAATCCAATTAATTCATTAGTTTCAACAGGAGGCTTTGTTGGTAATGTTAATGATACAACGATAATTGATAATTGTTCTTCTAATGTTTCAGTTGAAGCTTCAAAAAATGCTGGTGGTTTTATTGGCATTAACATGAATGCTAAGATTAGAAATAGTTATTCATCTGGTTTGGTTACTGGATTAGAAAAAATTGGTGGTTTTATCGGGTTACAAGCAATTAATAGTACATATAAGGTTCCAGAAAATGTTTATTATAACAATAATCAAAATAAAATAGCAGTAGGAGGATATGCAAATTTAATTCATGATTTGACTGAACTTGATAGTAATTCTTTAGAAAAAGGAATTATAGGTATTTCTATTTTAAATAAAATTACATTATCTAAAGGAGATGCTGTTAATGTAGATAATTATATAAAAACAACGGTAAACAAAGTACTCAATTATGAAGTTATTTTAAGTGATTCTAATACTTTAGCATATGAAAATAAAAAAATAATTGGTAAAAACCCTGGAAGCTCTACTGTTTATATCGATATAATTGTTGGAAATAACAATAAAATGAGAATTATAAGTGAGGTTGTTGTTAATAATCAAGAAGCTGTTATAACAGAAAGTTATGTTTTGAATTTTTTAGGATTAACCAAAACAAATAATTATGTGGTGGGGTTTCCTATCGGAACGAGTATTAGTGATATAAAAAGGAAAATAGAGGAACATTCTAGTATAATATTAAAGGGATTTACAAACAGTAGTAATGTTGAAATTAATAATGGAGTTGTAGGTACTGGTATTAAATTTACTTTGAATTTTAATAATACAAATTACACATATACAATTGTTATAAAAGGTGATGTTAATGGTGATGGACTTATTTACGCAACAGATTACGTAAAAGTTAGAAATCATATTATGGGAAAAACAAAGCTTACAGGTGCTTATTTATTTGCTGCTGATATAAATAGTGATAATTATATTTATGCAACAGATTATGTTCAAATAAGAAATCACATTATGGGAAAAAAACCTATTGTTCAAAGAATTTCTAACACATTACCAGTGTAGTTTAATAAAAAAAGAATTTTTATTCTTTTTTTATTTTGAACTTAAAAAGTTTACAAAAGTTATTGACGAACAAGAGTACGATTGTGTATAATAAAAAGCATTACAAGGAAGTGTATATAATGATTTATATTGTTTTTTAATATAGATTAAATTTGGTATTAATGATTTACATATTTTGATAATTTTAGTTAATTATTGCTGATACTATTCGAAAAAAGGTAAAAACATGTTATAATTTATTATAGTTAGCATTATTTTTATAGTTTTTGGAGGTATAGTATTATGAAAGGATTATCATTATTTGCAAATGTCGGAATAGCTGAAACTTATTTAGATGATATTGGGATTAATATTGTACTTGCTAATGAACTTTTAGAAAATAGATGTAAGTTTTATAAACATCTTCATCCTTCTTGTAATGTTATTTGTGGTGATATTACTGATAAAAATATTTTTGATTTGATAATTAATGAAGCAAGAAAAGAGTCTATTGATTTTATAATTGCAACTCCACCATGTCAGGGAATGAGTCTTGCTGGTATTAAAAATCCATTTGATCCTAGAAATTCATTGGTTAAATATGCAATTGATGCTATTATTTTATTAAAACCTAAATTTGCTCTTCTTGAAAATGTTGTTCAACAGTTAAATACGCCTATTATTTATAATGGAAAAAAAATGTTAATACCTGAATATATTAAACTTCGTTTAGGTGATGATTATTATATTAATAATGAAAAAAAAGTTAATGCAATGGATTATGGAGTATGTCAAAATCGTCAAAGAGCAATCTTTCTTTTTGCTAGGAAAGATACTAATATTAAGTGGGAATTTCCTAAATGTGATGAAAAAATTGTAACTTTAAGAGAAGCAATTGGGAATCTTCCATCACTTGATCCTTTAATTAAAGAAGAAGATAAACGTAGTTATTTTCCCGATTATAATAAAAAACGATTGGATGGTTTAATGGTTAGTAAATATCATTATGCAAAGATGGTTCCTTGGAGGCAGGTTGAAGCACTTGTTCATACGCCAACTGGTAAGTCTGCTTTTCAAAATGAGTATTATTATCCCAAAAATGTTGATGGTAGGAAGATTAAGGGTGGAGCCTTTACTTATATGAGAATGGATTGGAACAAACCAGCTCCAACTGTAACAATGTATAATGGTTCAATTTCGTCATTTACAAATGTTCATCCTGGTAGGAAATTGAGTGATGGTACCTATAGTGATGCTAGAGTTTTAAGTTTGTATGAACTATTTATTGTAACATCATTACCTAAAGATTGGAATCCTCCAGAATGGGCTAGTGAAAATTTAATTCGACAGGTTATAGGTGAAGCTATACCACCATTATTAATAAAAAAGATTGTATCTGTTATAGTAGAAGGTGATAAGTAGTGAAAGCAGTATCTTTATTTTCTAATGTTGGAGTTGCAGAGGTGTATTTTAAAGAACTTGGGATAGAGGTAGTTGTAGCTAATGAGTTGTTACCAGAGAGAGCTAAATTTTATTCTCATTTATATCCAGATACTAAGATGATTGTTGGAGATATAACGAACAAGGAAGTATTTTCTAAAATAATAAATTCAATAGGAAAACAAGAAATTGATTTACTTATTGCAACACCACCATGTCAAGGAATGAGTGTTGCAGGAAATAGAAATCCGTATGATGAGCGGAATTCTCTTATAAAATATGCTGTTGACTTTGCTGTTTTAATTAAACCAAAATATATATTTTTTGAAAATGTTGTTCAACAATTAAAGACACCTATAGAATATAATGATTCTAAGATGACGATACCAGAGTATATCGAAAAACGTCTAGGTTATAATTATAGGATTAATAAAGAAAAGGTTATAAATGCTATGGATTATGGTGTTTGTCAAAATAGAAAAAGAGCTATATTTTTATTAGTAAGAAAAGATTTGGAGGATGTATGGGAGTTTCCGATAAAAGAAGAAAAGATACTTTCTCTTAAGGATGTACTTTGGGATATTCCTTCAATAAATCCTATTATAAGGGAGAAACAATATAAAGATAAATTGCCATGTACTGAAGTTTTGAATGTTCATAAGTGGCATAAGCCACCAACTCATGCATGGAGACATATTGAATGTATGATTCATACTCCAACAGGACATTCTGCTTGGGAAAATAAGATTTTTTTTCCAAAAAAAGAAGATGGTACTCCATCTAAGGGATATAATACTACATATCACAGAATGTATTGGGATAAACCAGCCCCAACAGTTACTAGATATAATGGGGTAATAGGGTCACAGATGAATGTACATCCTGGTAGAAAGTTGCCAGATGGAACATATAGTGATCCAAGAGTTTTAACAATATATGAATTAATGAAGATTTCATCATTACCAGATGACTGGGATATTCCAGATTGGGCTAGTGATACTTTAATAAGATATGTTATTGGAGAAGGTATACCGCCGTTAATGGTAAAAAAAATAATGAAACAAATTACTGATAGGGGGAGAAAATAATTGGAAAAATGGGTATTTGTTAATAATATAATTAATTTTGATAAACTTTATTATTTGACTAAAGCAGTTAAAGAAGAAGTAGTAACTGTATTAAATCATGAACAAGTTTTACTTGAGGTACTTAATAGAAATGGTGCAAATAGGAATGAAGCTAATTCTCATCCACTTAAATACATTTTATTCTATCGTATGGTAGAGTTGGTTGATGGTAGATATGTACCTACCTTAGTTGGAGATTATTTAATTAATCATTATAATGAATTACTTGAAGATAAAGTTAAAAGAGCAAAGTTTTTCTTTATGGTATCTTTAAAAATTAGTTATCCAAATGAGGCTGTTGAAACTTCTAATAATTATTGCGTTAATCCTTTTATAATAATATTTAAATTGTTATTCGATGAAAGGCTTGAAAAAAGGGTTACTATATCAGAATTAACAAGATTTTTATCTGTTGTACATACAGATGATGATTATGAACATTTGGTGCAATTAATAATTGATGATAGGAATGGCACTGATGATATTAATGCTAATGTTTTAGAAGATTTAGAAGAAGTTATGCAACTTCCTAAAATTGTTTCAGGATGGTGTAATCAATTTAGTTTGATGAAAAAAGAAGGAGAATATATTATGGTTTCAGATGAACTTGAAATAAATTTGCCAAAAATTTGTAATTTTCGAATCAATGTTTGTCCATATAATAATCATTTTATCTCATTTGTTCTTTATCAGTATTTATTTAATGGTATGTCATTTGCTAATATTGAAAATAATTATCATCATGTTAATGATAAAAAGGGCTTTCTTGTAAAAGATATACTTGATTTTTTCCGTATAAATGATGATTCTAATAAAGGAATGTATAACAATGAAGATTTAAGATTCGTTGGAAATTATTTAAAATTACAAAGTAATGATATTTATAAAAAATTAGGAATAGCTTTATTAGAGGAAGGCGTTTTAGAATCTAGGTCTTTTGATAATACCGATATAAATACAGAAAGATTAACTGGTGGGTATAGCATGATTTATTATGGTGCTCCAGGATGTGGAAAGAGTTATTTGGTAAATAAAAAATATTGCAAGAATGAAGAAAATGTAGTCAGAACAGTTTTTCATACTGAATACTCTAATAGTGATTTTGTTGGACAAATAATTCCTAAAACTAAAGAAGATGGCAGTGTTTATTATGATTTTCAAGAAGGACCTTTTACTAAAGCCTTGTATAAGGCTTTTGATAAACCAAAAGAAATGGTCTGTTTAATAATTGATGAATTAAATCGTGGTAAAGCAGCAGATATATTTGGAGAAATTTTTCAATTGCTTGATCGAGATGATGATGGTACTAGTAAATACAAAATAGATAGTTATAATATTGTAAAATTTTTAAGAGATAAAGGTATTAATATTGATAGTGTTTATTTGCCATCTAATTTGTGGATTATAGCAACAATGAATACTAGTGATCAAAATGTAATGCCACTTGATACGGCCTTTAAAAGAAGATGGAAACAAAACTTTATAGAAAATAAATTTGATGATGACAATTTGCTTAAGGATTTACTTGTTCCTGGTTCTAAATATACTTGGAAAGAATTTGTAACTACAATAAATAATGCTATATTAGAAAGAAATCCAGCAGGGTTAAATAGTGAGGACAAACAAATTGGTGTTTATTTTGTATCAAAAGCAGAACTTGCTTTAGAAAATGATACTGATATTTCTAAAAAAGAAGAATATTTTGCTGAAAAAGTACTTATGTATATTTACAATGATATTGCTAAATTAGAACCAGGTATGTGGTTCAATAGAAATATTAGATGTTTTAGTGAATTACTGAATGAATTTAAAAGAAAGCATTTAGGGGTATTTAAAAATTTATTTGAAGATGAAATAGAAACTGAGGATTTAATAGATGAATAATCTTAATTTAAGAAAGAGATGTTTTAATACTATTAATGGTAAGAGCTTTGTAGGATTACGGTTTGAAGATAATCAGGCTTTAGTTTATTTTCCACTTGGATATAATATTCCTTCTGATGATAACGAATGTCGAATTAGCATTTTAAATCTTTTGAAATCGATTAATTTATCTAAAAAGATGGATGATACTTCTAATAACTTTGGTGTTAATGTTGGTGAGTTTTATGAATTTCCTGTCAATTCATTTTTGTGGATTATTAATGATTATTTAAGTAACGGATTATATAAAAGTGTAAATGTTAAGTATAGTCAAAATGGTTCTGGTAAAATTAATTGGAAAAGGACATTTAATACAAATTTTTTTGTAAGTGGAACTAATGTTATTTATCCAAAATTTGTTGTTACTAAAAATTCATATGAAGCAAATCTTATTACAGAAATTCAAGCTCTTTGTGTAAATATAAGTATTTATTATATAGGTTTTTTATTTGGTAGAATTAAGAGGCCAGCTTGTTGTTTAAAATGTGAATTTGATTTTTTAAATAGTAATGAATTTTGTAAAAATATTAGATATTATATAAGTGTTATTGATAAAGAGTTCCTTAATATTTTTGATGATCATAAGAAGACAATTTTGATAAATATGAAAAAGATACTTTTGTTTTGTAGTGATAAAAATGGTTTTAAATTAAAAGATTTTGGTATTTCATACTACGAGTATGCTTTTCAAGCTATGGTTGATTACGTTTTTGGTAATTGTGATGTTACAAAATATTTTCCCTATAGTACATGGCACATTCTTAATAGAAAAGCTTTTAGAAATACTAGTTTAAAACCTGACACACTTTTAGAGGCTTTTAATAAATTATACATACTTGATTCAAAATATTATAGCTATGGTGTTACAGGAAAAGAGGATAATTTACCTCATACTGATTCTGTTCAGAAACAAATTACATATGCTGATCATGTTTTTTATAATAATCAATATTCTTACGATAAGATTTTTAATGCTTTTATTATTCCTTACAATAAATATAATAATCCTTTTGGGTTTAATAAGACTATACAATATGTTGGATTTTCTGATGGTAGTTGGAAAGAAAATTCTGGAATTAATTTGCATGATCATGTAGCACTTATTTTAATTGATACTAAATATTTGATGGATTGTTATTTTAAAGAAGATGTAGTGGACTTAAAGAGATTAATTGATTCTATTGAAGAGGTTAGCAGTACTTTTTAGTGAGAGGAGTAAATTTATGAAAAATAAAACAATAACAAGAAAAATTACACAAGGTATGTATGTTTTGACTACTATAGGTGGTGGATGTATTGTTGATAGTGTTTCTCAAATTAGTGCAGGAGAAAATCCTTTGATAGCAGTTTCAGTAATGAAAGAAAACTATACAAATCAATTGTTGTCAAAAAATAGTCGTTTTATTCTTTCTGTACTTGGGTTAGATGTAGATTTTGAAATTATCAAAGTATTTGGAATGAATTCGATGCGTGATATTAATAAATTTGAATTAATTAAGACAAATGATATTGATGGAATTAGTGTAGTTAATGATTCATTGGGATATATGGAATGTGAGATTATTGATTCTATTGAGAATGATACACATACTTTATTTATTGGTAAATTAATCGAAGCTGATGTTTTTCTTGATGAAGAGGCCATGAGTTATAATTACTATCAAAAGCATAAAGATGAATTAATTAAGATCGATACTGAGAATAAAAAGACAGCTTGGATTTGTAATGTTTGTGGTTATATTTATTATGGTGATGTTTTACCAGATGATTTTGTTTGTCCTAAATGTTTTGTTAGTAGTGATAATTTTACAAAGCAGGAGATAAAAAAATAATTAATAAAATTCATTGGAGGCATTTATGAATGATTTAAAAACATTGGATGAAATATTTAAAAGTAGTATTTTTAGAATACCTAATTATCAACGTGGATACTCTTGGCAAATTACACAAGTTGATGAGTTTTTGGAAGATTTAATTAAGTTGCCAGATGGAAAGTATCATTATACAGGAATGCTTTCTCTTAATAAGTTAGAAGGTGATTCGTTAAATGACTACAATGAGGAAAGATGGTTATTGGATGATCGTGGGTATACGGCATTTCATGTGGTAGATGGTCAACAAAGATTAACTACTATAATAATGTTAATACAAGCAATTGTTGAACTATATCGTGACAAGAATGTTGGTTTGTCTGATGATGAAATTATTATAAGTAGTTATCGTTTATCAGAAGTAGTTTCAAAGTATTTAGTTATGAAAAGGCCGGATACTGTATATAAAACATATTTGTTTGGTTATGAAGCAAATAATGAGAGTAATAATCATTTTAGAAATAAAATTTTGAATTCTTTAGGTAGTGAGAAGGTAATTGAGAACTTTTATACTTTTAGACTAGATGATTCAAAGGCTCATTTGAAGGAAGAGATAGAAAAATTATATAAAAAAACAAATGATTTTTCTGAAATTGAAAAATTATTTAAGAAGTTAACACTTAAACTTAAGTTTAGTATTTATGTTATTGGTAACGATTTTAATATAAATGTTGCTTTTGAGACAATGAATAATAGAGGAAAGAAATTAACTACTTTAGAATTACTTAAGAATAGACTTATGTATTTGACATCATTGTTGTCCTTAAAAAAGGAAGAAGAAAATTATTTGATTGATAAGATAAATACTACATGGATGTCTATTTATAATAATTTGGGTAAAAGTAAAGACAGTATTTTAGAAGATGATGAGTTTCTTTTAGCTCATTCATATATATATTTTGGGTACAATTCCAATATTAAAAAAGGTTATTCAGATTTTTTACTTAAAAGATATTTTAACCAATCAAGAATTTTTAATGTTTTGAATTTGGATTTTTCAAGAGAAGATGAAAAATGTGATAATTTTGATAATAGTAATGATGATGATGTAATAATAGAGTATGAAGATAATATTAATGTTTCAGATGTTCTTACTAAAAGAGATATTTTTAATTATATAAGTAGTTTAGAAAAACTAGTTCCTTATTGGTATACGCTTAATTTTCAGGATTCTGATAATAAAAATATAAACGAATGGCTTTTACGTTTGAAAAGGCTTGATATTAGTTATTTTAAACCATTAGTATTAGTGGTTTTGGCTAAAAATGATATAAGTGATGAAAAGAAGATAGAAGTATTTAAAAGTATTGAAAGATTTGTTTTTATTAATTTTAAAATTTTAGGATATCAGGCTGGACATAGTAAGCATATATATTATAAATTCACAAATATGCTATATAATGGTTTGATAGATGTTGGGTATATAATTGATTCATTAAACAATATAGATGCTTTAAGTAGTAATAAAGTTATTGATATGAATTCTGGTGTTTTAGCTGTTGTAAACAGATTGTTTAAATTAGAAGGTTTTTATAGATGGAGTGGTCTTAGATATTTTCTTTATGAATATGAATCTTTTTTACTTTCTTCGATAAAAGGAACTCCTAAGATAATAGCAGATGATTATTTTGATACATCAAAAAGAGATTCTAAAAATGTTTCAATTGAACATATATATCCGCAATCAGAAAAGAGAAAGTATTGGCAGGATATGTTTGATAAATACGATGATATAACAGTTAGAAATAGATTCAGAGGAAGTCTTGGTAATTTACTCCCATTAGCAGTTGATGTAAATAGAGACTTACTCGATTATGAGTTTGATATAAAATGTGATAGATATAGAATTGGTTCTTATTCTGAGATGGAGGTTAATGATAATAAGCAAGTAAATGATGATGGTATTTTTGTATGGAATGATGAAACCATTTTAGAAAGAGGATTAAAATTAGTTGCTTTTCTTGAAGATAGATGGGATTTTAAGTTTAAAAGTAAGTATGATAAAATGTGTTTTTTAGGACTTGAATTCATGGCAGAAGAAAATGATAAAGCAATACTTATTGAGCCAATATTTTTGAAAAATGATATCAATAAAGTAAATATTTTTGAAATTGATGCTTCCGATGATAAATATCAAAGAAAAGACTATGATATAGATTATCATCTTGACTGTGTTAATGATGATGTAAAAGATTTATATAAAATTTTAGATAATAAGATATGTGAAATAGATTCTAGCATTGTAGTAAAAGTAAAAAAATATTATGTTGGATATGAAAAAAATAATAATTTTGTTGAGGTACATTTCAAGAAGAATTTTTTACATATTTGCGTTTTGCCTTTTGATAATTATATGGATCCGTTAAAAAAATTAGAAAGAATTCCTGATTCTTATAGGACTAAACTTAACATGAAGATGGAAATTAATAATATTGATGATATAGATTATGCTATTTTAATTATTAAACAAAGTTATGAATTAGTAAGGAGAATTTAGTAATGGAATCTACGAAAAAATATAAAGATTATATATTAGAAAAGCTTGTTGATTTAGGTGATATTTATCATAGACCAATGATGGGAGGTTATTTGTTTTATTATAGAAATGTTCTTTTTGGAGGAATTTATGAGAATGATAATTTTTTAATAAAAGAAACTAGTAGTAATAAAAAGTATGGCTTAAAGGAAGAAATTCCTTATAGTGGAGGAAAACCAATGTATTTAGTTGAGGATTTAGAAGATACTCAAACTTTATATAGTATTATTATAGATACTTACGAGGACTTAAAACTAAGAAATAAGAAATAGTTGTATTACTATTTTAGTGTAAATAAAATATAAATTTACAATAACTATTGTTTATTTCTTACTATAAGTCTTTTTTTATTGACAAATGTTATATGCTGTTATATACTATATATAACAGTTATGGAGGATGTATGAGAATAATTATAAGTAATAGTTGTGATGTTCCTATTTATGAACAAATAAAACAAGCAATAATTAATCAAATTTTGACTGGTGAATTAGAAGAAAACGAGAGTTTGCCGTCAATTAGAAATCTTGCAAAGGATATAAGAATTAGTGTTATGACTATCAAAAAGGCCTATGATGAGTTAGAACAAGAAGGATATATTATTACTAGGCAAGGTAAAGGAAGTTTTGTTTCTTCTAAAAACTTAGAATTTATTAAAGAAGAAAAACAAAAGCAAATAGAGGAACATATTTTTAAAATAATTGAAATAGCTAATCAATGTGATATAACTAAATCCGAAATAATTGATTTATTTGAATATATATATGGAAGTGAAAATAATGAATAATGCTATAGAAATTAAAAATTTGAAAAAGGATTACAGCCCTAATTTTATACTTGGACCTATTGATTTAAACATTTCTAGTGGTTCAATTGTTGGTTTGATTGGGGAGAATGGTGTTGGAAAAACAACTTTAATAAAATTGATTCTTAATATTATAAAAAAAGAAACTGGTTCGATTAGAATATTTGGTAAGGATTTAGAAGAAGAAGAATCGTCTATAAAAGAAGATATAGGTGTTGTTTTAGATAAAATGTTTTTTCCTGAAATTTTAAGTCCAACTGATATAAATTTAGTTATGAAGGACATGTATAAAAATTGGGATGAAGAATTATATTTTAGATATTTAGATCAATTTAAATTACAAAAAAATAAAACAATAAAAAATATGTCTAAAGGAATGCAAAAGAAACTTGAAATAGCAACAGCATTAGCTCATAAGCCTAAATTATTGATATTAGATGAAGCTACAAGTGGACTTGATCCTGTTGTTAGAAATGAAATTTTAGATGTTTTTTTTGATTTCGTTCAAGATGAAAATCACACAATTTTATTATCTACTCATATAACTAGTGATTTGGAACATATTGCAGATAAGATTATTTTTATTAATGATGGAAAAATTATATTAAATGAGGATTGTAATAAAATAATAGATGATTATGGTATTTTAAAATGTGATATTGATAAATTTAATAATATATCAAAAGAGGATATTATTTCGTATAAGAAAAATAAATATAATTATGACATTTTAGTTAATGATAAAAGTAAAATGATTAAAAAGTATAAAGATATGGTAATAGATAAAATAAATTTAGATGAACTTATGGTTTTGATGATAAAGGGGGAAAAATAATGCTTGGTTTAATGAAAAAAGATTTATTGATGATAAAGTGTAACTTAAAATTAATTGTTATTATGTTTATTGCTTTTACATTTATGACTTTAAATAATAATATGAATATGTTTTTTATGCCATCATTTATTAGTGTAATAGTTTTTATTAGTACTTTTAGTTATGATGAATATAATAATTGGAATTCTTACCTTGTTACATTACCAAATGGTAGAAAAAGAGTTGTAATTTCAAAGTATGTAACTAGTTTTTTTCTTTGCTTATTATCTATTTTAATAACAATTATTTTATCTGTAATAATTGGGATTTTAAATAATAAATTAGATTTAGAAATTATTTTATCTGGAATGATAGGTTGTTTTTTTTCACTTGTTGTACTTCAAGCAATTATGTATCCGTTTATATTTAAATATGGTGTTGAAAAGGCAAGAATCGGAATTTTTGTTGGAGTATTTTCTATTTCTATTATATCTGGATTAATTTTAAAGCAAATAGATATTGTTGTTTGCAAAAGTATAATTAGTTTTTTTAATCAATATTATATGTTAATAATTCCTTTTGCTAGTTTGATTATTTTACTTATTTCTTATGAAATTTCTAAAAAAATATATGAAAATAAGGAATTTTAAAGTATAACATGTCTAATCTTTATTTATTTATCTTACTATGCTATTTCAATTTCTTTTTGCAGCAAGAGTAACTTTCGTTATTTAACATGATATAATAAATTAATACTTATCTAAAAATAGGCTATTAATAATTAAAATAAAATTAAACAAATAAATAAAACAAAAGATGCTATTATGGTAAAATTACACAGTGTAAATACATTTATAACGAGATATAGTAGGAAAAATCAGGATATTTAGAAGATATTGACTGTGATAAATTTTATTTTATGTAACAGTTTAGACTTAAACAGTTGAAAAGAAGAGTAATTTTATAGTTTGAACTGAACCCCAAAAGTTGGACAGTTTATAAATAGTTTCTAATTAGAGGAT
>CANORV010000008.1 GCA_947569245.1 uncultured Mycoplasmatota bacterium
CTAAAAATAGTGTCAGTGATTTTACTCACCAACACTATTTATTATAGAACCGATATAGATTTTTTCAAAGATAATAAGGTTAGTATTGATGAAAACTTAGTAAATAATGTTAAATGCAAGTTGAAAGATGAACTTAAGAAAAGTGTAATTAGAAGTTTAGATGATGGATATTTTTATAGGCATACTAATTTCCCAATTGGAATTGATGAAAAAGGAAATTTTATAAAATAAAAAGAAGTCGTTTGACTTCTTTTTATGTTGTTGGTAAAGTATTAGATGTTTTTTTAGAACTTTTAATGAATTCATAATTAAACTTAGCAAATTCATTTAATAAAACTATTTTTGTTTTATCTTTTTTATTTAATTTAATAATAAAATCAGTATTGAATAATAAAGTATCATTAATTTTTTTTCCGGTTTCGTCGACAAAATATTGATTTGAAGTAATTAAAGTGTAATAGTAATAATTGCTATCTTCATAAAGAGTTTCTTGATTTTTTTTAGTAACACCATCTTCTAAGGTAAAGCTTCCAGTAAAGTATTTTGTTTTTTGATTTTCTTCATTACTATATAGATAATATCTTCCATAGTAATCATCTAATACAAACATGTAACCTTCTTTGCTATAAAAAGTATCATATAATTTATGTTCATTAAATCCCGTTTGAAATGCTGCTATAAAGTAATTAAAAATAGTTGTTTTTTCTCCAGCCATAGTAAACTCTAAGTTTCCAACAAAAACAATAGGACCTAAAATCATGTTACCAATGAATGATAGAACACTAAATACTAAAACAACTGTACCAAATATTTTAGATGTATGTTTTCTACCAGTGATACCAAAAATAAGTGCAAGAATACCAAATAGTATAGAAAGAAGTGGTTGAAAGAAAAGTGAAATAAAACCAGCAATCATAAAAATACAGGAAATAAGACTTTGATTGTTTTGCTTATAGCTTTCAGGTTCCTTATATTTTATTTGATTTTGATTTTTATCTTTATATAAATTATCATTACTATATTTTTGTTGATAATTATACTGATCTTGATGAGAATTATTTTCTATTCGATAGTCCTTAAATGGATCATTATAGGTATTTTCATTTTCTTTATCATTATCTACTTTGGTTCCACAATATGAACAAAATTTTTGTCCATTTTTTAATTCAGATTTACAATTTTTACAAAACATACTCTTCACTCCCTATGTTTACATTATGTCATGAATATGTAAAATTGTCAATTTTGTTGTTATTTTATTTTGTTTAGATTGACATGTTTTTATTCTGATGTTTTTTGGTTTTATGATATACTAATAATGAGGTGAATAAAAATTGAAGAAAGTTTCTGTTATTGGTACTGGTGCATATGGTTTGGCGCTGGCTAGTATCTTTGATGAAAATAAGTGTTTAGTTAAGATGTGGACTAAGTTTGAAGATGAGTTACTGCAATTAGTAAATAACCGAAGTAATGAAAGAGTCTTACCTGGTTTTAGAATCAGTGATAATATAGCAATTACTACAGATATGAAAGATTGTGTTACTGATAGTGATTTAATTGTTATTGCAGTTCCTGCTGGTTTTGTTGATTATATTTCTATTCTTTTAAAGGATCTAGTTAATGAACAAACTATTTTGATTGCATCTAAGGGAATTGAACAGGATACTTGTCTTTTTGTTAATGATGTTTTGTCGAAACATGTAAAAACTGATAAGGTTGCCGTTATTTCTGGTCCTAGTTTTGCTATTGATATTGTTTCTAAAATGCCAATTGGTTTAACACTTGCTACTAAAAGTTTAGAAGCTTGTAAACTGGTTCAAGAAACATTAGCAAATAATCATGTAAAACTTCGAGTTACAGATGATATCTATGGTACTGAGATATGTGGTTCAATTAAAAATGTTATTGCTATAGCTAGTGGAATACTAGATGGTCTTGGGGCTAATGAGTCAACTAAAGCTATGTTTATTACCGAATCTTTACATGATATTAAGGAACTTATTAAGAATTTAGGTGGTAATGGTAATACTATTTTATCATTTGCTGGGTTTGGGGATTTATTGCTTACTTGTACAAGTACTAAGAGTCGTAACTTTTCATTTGGTAGAATTCTAGTAACAGCTACATTTGACGAGATTGAAGAATATAAAAGAACACATACAATTGAGGGTCTTTATACACTTAAATCTATTTATACTTTGATTAATAATAAAAGTGTTGATATGCCAATTATCGATTTAATTTATGATATTATTTTTAATAAGAAAGAAACAAAAGAACTACTTACTTTTCTGGTTGAAAAGAGTTAGTTCTTTTTTTTACTGAATTAATGTATCTTTTATTATATTTGAATTTTCTGATTTAGTTAAAATCATCTGATCTACTAAATCACTAGTTTCTTGTGTATAATTTATTATTATTTGACTTTCCTCATTTATTGCTGCATTAGTAAGCATATATTCATAAGTTGTTATATTAGGATTTGTTATATTGATAGTTGTTTTTAAATTCTGACATTCATGAAATAACATAGACATGCCTGTTACTTTAGTTAGATTAAGATTACCTAAATTTAAATTTGTTAAGTTATTACAAAAATTGAACATAAGAGAGATTTCTGTTACATTACTTGTATCAAAACTACTCAAATCGAGACTTTTTAAACTGCTACATTCTGAAAACATAGCCCACATATTTACGACGTTACTTGTATCAAAGTGTTCTAGGCCTTCAATAGTTTCTAGTGATGTAAATGCTCCAAAGAATGAATTACTATCTTCGTTTGCTTTTATTCCACCGTTTCCCTGTAAATATAAAGTAAATAAACCTTCTACTTCAGATGGAGCTAAATAGGCCATTACTCTTTTAGTCTCATCAATTTTATCTTCTGCAACATTCCATGATTCTATAGCATTATCTATTTCATGAATATTGTCTTCCATAATAATTTTTGATATTTTTTCTTTATATATTGGATTCCAGAATTCTTCATCATATGATGAATCTCCAATAGTTTGGATAACAGGTAAGTCATTATTAATAGAACTTGCTATTACTGTTATTTTTCCTTGCCATGTTGCATTCATTACATCTTCACTTGCTGGAGTATCATAATCTAGCCATAGTCTTAGGCTAAACTGTTTACTTTCTTTACCGTTTAAGATACCTTTGTGAATCTTGTATGCATATACGGTATTTTCTATTACTTTTTCTTCAGTTAAATAAGTTTCATACAAATCATCAAAAAACAATTTATTACTACCACTAACTAAACTTGTTCTTACCGAGCTATCTGGTAACCATTTTGTGTCGTAATCTGTTTCAGTAAATGACTCTAAATTGATTGCATATCCAGTGGCATCTGCACAAGTATTTTCAATAGTGAAGGTATATGGTGTTAATTTTTCTGCCTCCTCATTAGTGATTGGATAGGCTTCTTGTAAATTAATAGCATTTGTTGCATCTGTTAATATCAAATTTAAACAGCCAGTTGTTATGACATTAGTATCAGTTTGTTGTAATGTAATTTGCCATAAAGCATAACTTGCACCAAATATTACTATTATTAAAGTTATTAATATGGGGATGATTACTTTTCTATTTGTAAAGTACCCCCCCCCATAGATGATTTTTTTGTTATTTTTTCATTCTTCATAATTTTCAATTCCCATATTTTTATACAGCTAATTAACTATTGTTTCAATTACCAATTTACAAAAAAAAGAATTTACTATGGTAGTGTTCATAAAAACTTAATTGCAAAAGTAAATTCCATCCATTATTTTTTATATAATTCTTCATTTGTTTGCTGTTTTATCTATCACTATAGTACACATTTATAGGAATATTTAGCTAGTTTGGGTACTGTCATAATACTCCTTATTATTGTGATTTTAGTCATTTTAATAAAAATAGTACCAACAGTATAATGGTATTTTTCCTAAAGAATTTTTGTGCTTGATTTTAAAATAAAAGCATCCTTTTTTGGATACTTCTAATCTCTTTCTAAATAATCATTTCCTTTGTGCATATCATCTTGTGGTTCATCTCTTAGTAAATTGTTATAATCTTGTTGTCTTAAAACTTCATATACACATATTGCTACGCAATTTGACAAATTTAATGCTCTAACATTAGCTGTCATAGGTATTCTCATACAATGTACTAAATCTTCTTTTAATATTTCTTTTGGAATACCAGTTGACTCTTTTCCAAAAATTAAATAAATATTTTTAGAATTATCACTATAATCAAAACTAGTATGAGGCTTATGACCATATCTAGTAAAATAGTAAAAGTCACCTTGATTTTTTTCTTTAAACTCTTCATAATTTTCATAAACAGTATAATCTAGCTTATCAATATAATTAACACCACTTCTTTTTAATTTGGCATCATCAATTGAAAAACCAAGAGGCTTTATTAAGTGAAGCTTAGTATTTGTTGCAACACAAGTACGCATAATATTTCCAGTATTACCTGGTATTTCTGGCTGATATAAAACAACATTTATCATTGTACTTCACTAACAATTTTATTACTTTCTATAAAGTATCTTGCCTGATTAATATCTAAATCTTTTTTCTCTGTACCATTTGCAACATTAACGATTTGCCCACCTTCAAACTTTATTAAAGCAGGATATGTATTAACTATTTTTTCGTATTGAAAAGTCTCATTGAAATATTTAAAAAAGTCAATGATTTTCTCATTTGTATCTAAAGCTGATAGGTTTAAATAAGTTATTACTGATTCTAATTTTTTTTCTTTAATTAAGTCTTTAAACTCTAATTCAAAGTTTCTACATTTATCATCACTAGCTGTACACATATAAATTGTAGTATCTAAATTTTCATTAACGTAATTAATAAGTTCATTTTCATTTATTTCATGTAAAAGAGAACTTCTTATTATTGGAATGTTTAATTCATACTCTTTTCTTGCTAAATACCAATTACGAAGTAAAAAGACAACTAATAATGTAATTGCTACTATTACAAATAAATAAATATAATTTTTTAAAAGCTTTTTCTTATCTTGCTTTTTCTTATCTTTCTTTGATTTAAATAACATAACTATCACCTTTCATTCTATATTAATTGTACCAAATTGCTAGAATAAAGTCCACCTTAACTTTCCTAATTTTTTAATTTAAGACACCTAGAAATAATTTTTTCTACAGCATTACTATCTTCATTATAAAACTCTAATCTAAACGAGGTTATATTCATATTTAGATAATCTTTCATTTCATCTATTTTGTCGGTTACTTCACTATTTAAAATAGTTGTTAGGCAGTTATTTGTTATTAATGGATACTTTTTATTATTTCTATCTTTTAAATAATAGTTGTTATTTTTACATAAATTGCAGGTTTTATTATGTTTTATAGAATAACTTATTGGACAGTATTTCATTATCATAAGTTCAATCCTAGTATAAAGAATAACTTCTAAATCTGGTGGATTATTGTAATTTCTTACAATGTTTTTGCAATCTTCTTTCGTTAGTTCATGTGATAAAGTAATTGTTTTTACTTTGTTTTCTAGAAGATAATTTATCATACTATGATTTAAAACATTTAAGTATGCATCTGTTATGATATTATTATTTGGATACCTTTTTATTCCTCCTAGTTCTCCTACTAATAAGTTTTCATTTTGATATTTTTTATTACCTTTAATAACTCTAGGAAGTTTTAAATAAATATTTTCAACATTTTGATACTTTCTATATAAATTTTCATCACTTGTATAAATACGATCTACATTGTTAGAAACAGCTACTTTTAATTGTTGTTCTGTTTTTACTAAAACACTTAATGTTATTTTTCTTTTTGGATAGTTAGTTTCATAGCTTTTTATTTGTCCTTTAGTCTTTTTACTTTTTTTAGTTGATAGTTCTTCTTCTAAAAGACTTGCAACTTCTCTTCTTAAGCCATTTAAAATTTTAATAGGAATAAAAATATTATCATCATTAACAATTTCTATTTTTTCACAAATAAATGGTGTGTTTCCTAATTTAGTAACTTGTTTTTCAATTGATTGTGCTGATGATGAAGATGTTATTGCCATTTTTATTATATCAGATGTTTTTTCTATCTTTACGTTACCTTTTTGCATTTTAATTTTTAGAGGCATTCCTAATTTAGCTGTTACTTTTATACTAATAGGAATCTTTTTTTCAACTAAGTTTTCATAAAGCTCTGTTAATTTTACATCAGCTGTTTTTAATACCTTACCTTTTTTTCTTATGTTATACTTATTATCTAAATAAACTATGCTTTTACTTTTAGCACTATTTATTAGATTATCTTTTTCATCATATAAAAAATTAATTATTCCACCTTTATTATTTTCTATAAACCTGATTCCATCACCTTGATTTAGTTCTTCATCTAATCTTATCTTAATTTTTTTGCTTGTTACTTCTATAACTTGTCCTATTACTAGTCCTTGATGATTTGGACTTTTAATATTCATTATATTAGTATTATCTTTGTTAAATAAATAGCCATCAGTAAACTCTCTATTATATAAAATAAATAATTTTTTAACATCTTCTTTATCTATTATAATTTTTTGATATTTTTGATAATTATCTATTATTTTTCGGTAAAATTTAGTAATAAAACCAACATAGGTAGGACTTTTCATTCTTCCTTCTATTTTAAATGATTTAATATCACTTTTTAGTAGTTCATCTAGTTTAAAACTGGTATTTAATTCTTTTGGACTTAATAAATAATTACCTTCTGTTGTTACCTTTTCATCTTCTTTATATAATTCATATGGAAGACGACATAAACCTGCACAACTTCCTCTGTTACCACTTCTGTTTAAAATTACACTACTAAATAGACATTGTCCCGAGTAGCTTACACATAAGGCACCATGAATAAAAACTTCTTTTTCAATATCGACATCTAAGTTTTTTATATCATCTAATGAAAGTTCTCTTGCAAGTACTACTCTTTTTATTCCTAGTTCTTTTAATAATTCTAAGCCTTCCTTATTATGATTATGAAGTTGAGTTGATGCATGTATTTCTAAATCAGGATATATCTCTCTTGCTAATTTAATTAATCCAATGTCTTGCATAATAAGAGCATCAACTTCGTTTTCATATAAAAAACCAATATATTCTAAGGCTTCTTGTAGTTCATTGTCATAGATAGCAGTATTTACAGTAACATAGATTTTAACATTATAAAGATGACAATATTTAATGGCCTTCTTTAATTCCTCATTTGAAAAATTAGGAGCATATTTTCTTGCCCCAAACTTTAATCCACCAATATAAACGGCATCACAACCATTAATTACAGCTTGTCTTAATGATAAAAAGTCTCCGGCTGGAGATAATAACTCATGCATATAATTCACCTAATGGTTATTATACAACTAGATTGATAATTTTACCAGTATAACATCTTCACCTATTTTAGTAATAGATGACCATTTTATTTCAGTGTCATCCCCCTTAGAAAAAATTTTAAAAAAATTCTTATTGGGTTCTATTATAAATGAATCAATACTACCACTTGATTCATTTATTTTGACATCAATGATATTTCCAATATTCCTACCATCTAAAATATTGACAATATTTTTATTTTGTAAATCAGATAACCGCATAAAAATCACCTATTTAATTATATTTAAGAAAAAAAGAAAAAAGACTTTTTTAACAATTAAAAATTGTATTCCTGTCTTTTTTTGTTATATTATTGGTTTAGTCTAATTAAATTTAAAATATTATTATCATCAGTTAATGATTTTTTTACCTGTTCTTTCTTAGTCGTATTAAATATTAACAATACTCCAACTACACCAAGTATTAATACAAAAATTATCCCTAGTGATTGATCTTGTTGTTTTAATAGTTTTCCCATTATTATATCTTACCTCTTTCTACCTTAATCATTATAGCATACTTTTAATATTTTTTAAAACTACTTTTTATCAGTTTTTAATTAGTTTTAAGTTTGTATTTAAGGTTGTGATATATAACCACTACTTACTATTTAAAATATATCTAGGTATCATTAAAAATGGGCTTGTAATTTATTTGTTTTGATATTAATTGAAGCATATTTATTTAAGTTTATTTTAGAGTTTTTTTTAATTGATTAATAGCACTTTTTTCAAGTCTTGAAATTTGTGCTTGACTAATTCCTAATTCGTTAGCTATTTCCATTTGTGTTTTTCCTGTTACAAAACGTTCGTTAATAATCAGTTTTTCACGATTTGAAAGGTTGGAAATAGCACTTTTTACAGCCATATTTACATCAATATCATTTTCAACTAATTTTTTATCTTCGATTTGGTCATATAAGTAAATAGTATCTCCACCATCTGAATAAATTGGTTCAAATATACTTACAGGACTTCTCATAGCATCTAAAGCATTGGTAATGTCATATGTTGATACTTCTTGAAGCTTTGCAAGTTCTTCTATTGATGGTTCAGAACCTTTTGTATTTGTTATTTCCTCTTTTAGTTTTAATGTTTTATAAGCAATATCTTTTAAAGAACGGCTTACTCTGATACTATTATTATCTCTTAAATACCTTTTTATTTCTCCTAAAATCATAGGAACAGCATATGTTGATAATCGAACATCATGAGAGGTATCAAAATTGTCAATTGCTTTAACTAATCCTACACAACCAACTTGAAATAAATCATCCATATTTTCATCACGGGATTTAAATCTTTTTAAAATACTTAATACTAATTTTAAATTACCATTAATTAAATCATCTCTAGCAAAAGGATCTCCATTTGCCATTTTTTTAAATAATTCACAAGTTTCTTCATGCGTTAAAACTTGTAGGTTCGCTGTATTCACGCCACTTATTTCTACTTTGTGACGTGCCATAAAAAAATCTCCTTTCAAACTTATTAAGTTTAGGAGATTAAATATTTATTCAAATAAAAGATTACTTTTCTAACTTTTTATATAAATCAACAATCAAATCTTTTGTTTTTTCAATACCTAAGATAGATGAGTCAATTAAATAGTCATATTCACTTTTACTGGCCCAAGTAGCATTTTTATTAACAGCTTCATAATACTTTTTTCTTTGTTTATCTACTGTATTTAACTTTTTTAGAGCATCTGATCTACTTAAATTTTCTAGTTTCATTTTACGTTCTAATTTGAATTCTAAATCATTTGAATAGATAAATATATTTATAGCATTAGTCCTATCTTTTAAAATATTATTAGAATTTCTACCTAAAATTACACAGGATTTGTTATTGGCAATATCTTTGATTGTTTCATTAATTAAATGTTGATACTGTTCAAATGTAAAAGTATCATCATAATTATTCATATCGATTAAACTAAACATTTTCATTAAGTCCGATTTTTTCTTTTCATCGTATTCTTCTAAATTAGAGTATTTACAGCCGTTTCTTTGGTAAGCTTCTTTTAAAAGTTCTTTATCATAAAATGGTATGTTTAACTCTTTAGCAACAAGTTCACCAATGTATCTTCCACCTGAACCATATTCTCTTCCAATTGTTATTACTATATTATTCATTAAATCACCTTAAATTCAGTCTACAATTCAAATTGAGAATTGTAAAGATCTGCATAGAATCCTTTCTTTTTTATTAACTCATTATGGTTACCTGTTTCAATTATGTTACCATCTTTCATTACAAGAATTAAATCGGCATTTTTTATAGTTGACAAACGATGGGCAATAATAAATGATGTCTTTCCTTCTGTTAATTTATCCATTGCTTTTTGGACTAATTCCTCAGTTCTTGTATCGACATTGCTGGTTGCCTCATCTAAAATTAAGAATGGTGCATCTTCTATCATACCTCTTGCTATTGTTAAAAGCTGTCTTTGTCCAGCTGATACTGAGTCATTTTCCGATATGGTGGAGTCAAGTCCGTTAGGTAATGTCTTTATAAAATGAGTAAGTCCTACAGTATCACATACTTCCATTATTCTCTCATCAGTAATATTTTCTCTGTTATATACAATATTTTCTCTTATGGTTCCACTAAATAACCAAGTATCTTGTAAAACCATAGTAAATAATGAATGAATGTTTTCACGTGTTAAATCTTTAGTTGATATACCATCTATTTTTATATCTCCAGATGTTATTTCATAAAACTTCATTAATAAATTAACCATAGTTGTTTTTCCAGCTCCAGTTGGTCCAACTATTGCAATTTTTTGACCAGGTTTTGCTTTGGCACTGAAATCTTTAATAATAATTTTGTTTTCATCATAGCCAAACTTGACATTAGTAAATTCAATAGTTCCCTTTACTTTATTTTTCTCTAAAACAGCCTTTTGCATCTGTTGACTTGCCATTTCTTCTTCATCTAGAAATTCAAATACTCTTTCACTTGCTGCTGCTGTTGATTGTAAGCTATTCATGGCTTGGGCTATTTGTGCTAAAGGTGATGTAAAAAGTCTAACATAGGTAATAAATGCAACAATTACTCCAAAAGTAATATGATTATTCATTGTAAGAAGTGCTCCTACTACACAAACAGCAACATAACCTAAATTACCAATAAAATTCATCATTGGTGGCATAAGTCCTGATAAGAATTGACTTTTTCTGTTTGCTTCATATACTTTTTTATTACATTCATCGAATTTTTGATCAGATTCTTTTTTTCCATTATAAGCCTTTACAACTAATAATCCTGAGTATACTTCTTCAATATGAGAATTTAATTTACCAAGTTCTACTTGTCGTGCTGTAAAGTATTTTTGTGATTTTGATAATATTATAAACATAAAAATGAATCCTAAAAATGATGAAACAATAGCAGTTATGGCCATAATCCAATTAGTTATAAACATCATTATTATAGTACCAACAAATAAAGTTATAGCACTAACTAAAGTTGATAGTGATTGGTTCATACTTTGAGCAATAGTATCAACATCATTTGTAACACGTGATAAAACATCTCCAGTTTGATTTCTGTCGAAATATTTTAAGGGTAGTTTATTTATCTTTATAGATATTCTACTTCTTAATTTTTTAGCAAAATTATTAGATACATCAGTCATTAAAATAGATTCAATAAAGTTAAAAACAGCACTAATTATATATAATGATGCCAAGAATAAGGCTATACTTTTTATTGAATTAATATCCATAAATGGTTCGATTAATTTTACAAATGATTTTGGCATTTCATCTATTTTTTTATACATTTCTTCAGCTGTTGCACTATTCATATCAGTAAGAATAACTAAGTAAGCTAGCTGGTCTTTCGATGAAATTTTAACATTATCTATTATAAATTCCGGTAAAATAACTTTGATAGTATTATCTGATAAGGTATTTAGTCCATCGAGCATTTCTTTTTTGTTTTCTTTATCTAGATTAGTCATAACAGTTACAAATTCTTGTTTTTCTTTATCTGTTAAATTTTTATCTGTCATTACTAAATTTGGATTTATATTTTCTAAATTATTAGTTATAGTAGTTGTTATTTTTTCCATATTATCAGTATTTACTGCTAAACCCTTTGATATTTCATCGGTTAATGCTGATAATTTGTCTGGAGCAACTATCGATAATATGGATCCTGCCATTGCTAGTATTAGTGCAATAGCTATGAAAATTTTAAAACTTTTTAATTCAGAGAATAGTCTTTTCATTGAACCCATAAAGTTTTTAGACTTTTCAGGTCCATTTCTTCTTGGTCCATTATGCATTTTCTAACTCCTCCTTTGAAAGCTGTGATAAAGCAATTTGCTTATATACAGAACAATTTTTTAGTAATTCTTGATGAGTTCCCATTCCAACACACTTTCCGTTATCTAAAACAAGTATTTTATCTGCATTCATAATAGTACCAATTCTTTGGGCAACTATTAAACTTGTTGCGTCTTTGGTGTATTTTTTTAATTCTTTTCTAAGAGATGAGTCTGTTTTATAGTCAAGTGCTGAGAAAGAATCATCAAAGATATATATTTCTGGGTCTCTTGCAATTGCTCGAGCTATAGCTAGTCTTTGCTTTTGTCCACCAGATACATTTGTTCCTCCTTGAGCTATATGTGAGTTATAAGTATCTTCTAAATTTTCTACAAATTCTTTAGCCTGGGCTACCTGAATTGCTTCTTTAATTTTTTCTTCGGTAATGTTTTCTTTACCATTTTCTCCATAGGAAACATTTGAGGCAATTGTTCCATTAAACATAACAGCTTTTTGAGGAACATATCCAATCTTATTATGTAAATCTTCTTGTTTATAGTCCTTAACATTAATTCCATCTACTAAAACTTCACCATCTGTAACATCATAAAATCTTGGTACTAGATTGATAAGAGTTGATTTACCTGAACCAGTTGAACCAATAAAAGCAACTGTTTCGGACTTATTTGCTTTAAATGAGATATCTTTTAAAAGATACTCCTCAGCATCTGGATATTTGAAAGAAACATTAATAAATTCTACTGTTCCAACCTCTTTATTATTTTTAATATCATAGGTTCCATCCTCGATACTTAATTTAGTGTCTAAAACTTCATTAATACGTACTGCTGATACTTGAGCTCTTGGAACCATCATAAAAATCATAGCAAGCATTAAGAATGACATAATTACTTGCATTGCATATGATGAGAAGACAACCATATCTCCAAACAATGATAATTTATCTACCATAAGAGCATCTTTTATTAAATATGCTCCCACAAAGTATATGGCAAGTGTTAAAAAGTACATAATAATATACATAACTGGTGACATAATAGAAAAAGCTTTTTGGTTAAAGTTTTGAGTTTTTGTTAGTTTTTCATTAGTCTTTTCAAATTTTTCTTCTTGATATAATTCAGCATTGAATGCTCTTACTACTCTGATACCTGTTAAATTTTCTCTAGTAACTCCGTTTATTTTATCTGTTAGTTTTTGAACTATTTTAAATCTAGGTAGTACAATTACCATTAAGCTGATGATTGTTGATAATAATATTAAAATAGCTACAGCGGTTATAGCACTCCACTGCCAACTTTTATTAAGTATTTTAGTAATTGCCCAAATAGCTGTAATTGGAGCTTTGATAATTAATTGTAGCCCCATTGATATTAGCATTTGAATTTGAGTTATATCATTTGTCGTTCTGGTAATTAGGCTACTAGTTGAAAACTTCTTTACTTCATGAATTCCCAATCTTTCTACTTTATCAAATAGTTTTTTTCTAACTTTCATAGAAAATGATGCTGAAATATTAGCAGCTAAGTAGCCAACAATAATAGCTGATACTAAACTTCCAAAAGCACAAGCTAACATGTATCCACCATTAGTTAGAATTTCAGACATCTTACTTCCTTCTGTTTGTACTAAAATAGTGATTTTTGACATATAGTCTGGCATTTTTAAGTCGAGCCATACTTGTAAAACAATCAATATAATTGATGTTACTATTAAGCAAATATCTTTTTTATTAAAATTTTTAAATAATTTAAACATATTTTATCCTCCTTGTGTTATATTCTAGTTTTTCTAGAATTATATATATTTTTGCCTTGACTCATTATATCATATTTTTAAAAATATTCGTTACTTTTTTCACCTCAGGTAGCATTTTATCAGGAAAATATTGTAAAATTATGGGAATTTATATAAAAGTTTAAAAATAATTTTTAAGTATTTCATTTGTTATTATATTATTTTTGATGTAGATTGCTACTCTAATAACTTATAATTTCTTACATATTTTACTTACAAATTAAAAGAAAGTTTCAAAAAATTGTATTTGTTACTTTCTTTTTTTATTTATTTACTATATCTAATTTTAGTAAGTGGTCTTTTTCCACGACTTTCGTATTCTTTTTCATTTTCTTCTTCTAAAACTCTATATGCAACTTTTCCAAACGATGTAAGTGGTAGTGGTTGATTTCTTACTTCATAAGTACCTGGAACATAGTATGAATACATTTTACTAGTTTTATCTTCTACTTCTAAAATAATATCTTCAACTATTTTTTCTTGTTCTTTTTGATCTAGGTTTCTATATTTTTCCTTTAAGACAATATGACATGATGCTTCACTAACATTAGTTGGGTGAGGAGATTTTACAACACAACATTCTTCTATTTCTTCTCTATTATTTAAAATGTCTTCAATGATATTTACAAAAATCTTACCACTTTGGGTACGAACAATTCGTTGTTCTCTTGTATAGTACCACATTCTTCCATTTTCATCAGCATAGGCCTGATCCCCTGTATCAATATATTTTTTGCCATCTATATAGATGATTGCCTTTTCATTAAGATAAGCATCTTTTCCAATATATCCTTGCATTACACTTGGTCCAGATAATAAAAGTTCTCCTATGTGATAGTTTCCTGATGCATCTTTTCCGTAAGGTAGTTCACATTTATTTTCTAAATCATAGATGATGTAATCATTTCCAGCAAGAGGTATTCCACAACAACCATATACTTTTTCAGTACCTGGTATATCGAGGTTTATTAAAAATCCCGAAAATTCTTCATTTTGACCAAATCCTAAAGCATTTCTTACTTTACAATTGTGAGAAGCAAGCATTTTATCAACTGCTTTATCATCTTCTACAGCAATTGCCTCTCCTCCATGAAATATTGTTTTTATAAATGATAAGTCTTTTTTCTCAAGTTCTTTAGCATTAACGATAGTTTTGACAAATGATGGTACTGTGAAATAGTGATTATCTTTATTTTTAGCAATAATTTTAGGAAATTCTTTTCTATCATATGTTGCTATCAAATTTGAAGTCATATTAAAATATCTAGCAGCATGGATTGCTTCTAAACTCCATGCAACAATTGGAGGAGTAATTTGGCACAAACTATCTCCTACTTCAAAAGTATTTGGCATTAAAGATATTTGATATGGAGCACTATTAATAGCATAGTCTGTTACTGCAACACGTTTTACTGGTCCTGTTGTTCCTCCTGTATGAATAACCATTGACGTTTTGTCTTCTTCATATTTTGGTTCATTTATACGTTTTACTTTTTCACCATTTCTTAAAAAGTCTCTCCAAGTAATAAATCTTTCATCTTTGTCTAAGTCTTTATAAAAACTAGTTTTCAATGATGATTTATCATCCTTGGCATATTCTCCAATGTTATAAGCTATCTTTTTTAAGAAATCTAGTTCATTAACTAATTGTTCTTTACTTTTACCATTTAAATTTCTTATATCATTTCCATTTTTTTCTATTTCTTGCATAAGGCTTTTTATAACATTTAAATTAGAAAGATAGTCAAGACCAAATGTTTTGATAAAGTATGCTATTTGCATTTTTGTAGAAAAAGAATCCATTACTGAATTTACTATTACTTTTTCAACATTTGTTCCTTTAATTGCTTCTTTAACTGTGTTATACATCACATCGATGGTAAATAAGTATTTGATATCATTTTCTTCAATATGATTACGTAATAACGTTGGTGATATGGCTGTTGGGTTAAACCATTCAGAGACTCCTCCTAGTTGATTTATCGAATATAAGGATTCTACCATCTCAGGAGTATTTAAAGCAAAAAATGAGATGTTATCATTTTTCTTTAATCCTATTGATGTATATGATTTACTTACATCATCAATTTCTTTAAATAATTGTTTTGTACTTTTTTTAGCACCATAAAATTTTAAAGCTGTAATATCTCCATGATTGGCTGCTCTTTCTTTTATCATTTGATATCCAGTTTTTTTACAGTAATCTTCATCGTAATGAAATTTAGGAATTACATCTAAATATGGTTTATCTACTGATAATAACATTGTTCTTTTTCCTTTTGTTATAAATTCTTCGTTTACTTGCAAATTTTTCATTTTAACCTCCATTTTATGTATCTAGTTATCAAGAGTTGTATTATTATATCACTTTTTTCTTTTGTTTACAAGTGGTTAATTTTTTTTTTTTCAGTTATCTTATCTGTTATTACTACCATTGGTACATCATCCCAAGAAATTCGTTTTTTATTAGTTTCTTGTTCTTCAAATATTACTCTTAGTTTTTCCATTATCTGTTCTTTACTAAATGGTTTGGCAAGGTAATCTTTAAAACCTTCTTCAATATATTTTTCTTTTGCACCTGCTATGGTATCAGCAGTAAGTGCTATTACTGGTATATTAAAGTTTTCCTGTTCTTTTAGCTTTTGTAAGGCAGTAGAACCACTCATAACAGGCATCATAATATCCATTAAAATTAGGTCATATTTTTGTTCATTTTTTATCTTATCTAAGCATTCTTGACCATTATAGCATTCATCGATTTCAAAATTTAAACTTGATAAAACTTTTCTTGCTACTTTTATATTTAATTTATTATCATCAACAATTAATACTTTCTTTTTATTGTAATTTATTTTATTTTCTAAACTTTTATTTAAGATATCATTGTGGTTAAGTAGTTGTGTATTAGTTAATGGTTCTATTATATGTCCTATTTTTTGGGCAATATTTACAATGAAAATTGATCCTTTTCCAAATTGACTTTGAACATTTATTTTTCCACCCATCATTTCTACTAACTTTTTAGTAATTGCAAGACCTAAGCCTGTTCCTTCTGTTGTTGAATTTTTTTCGATGTCTAATCGTTCAAATTTAGTAAATAGTTTATTGATATCTTCATGCTTTATACCTCTTCCTGTATCCTGTACACTAATTATTAAATTACAAATTTCATTTTGATTAATACATCTTACATTTAAATTAATGCTACCTTCTGTTGTATATTTTATTGCGTTGGTTAACAAGTTGTTAATTATTGCTTTAACATGTACTTTATCACCAATTAACTCATAGGGTATATCTTCTGCTAAAGTCATTGTAAAATTGATTTTTTTATCTTCAATTCTTGTACTTGTAACTCTAACTAAAGCCTCTATTTCTTTTTTGAAATTGTATGGATTTTCTATTATTTCCATCTTGTTACTTTCTATTTTATTAATATCTAGAATATTACCTACAATTTCAAGTAGTGTTTGTGATGCACTAATTATATCTTTTGCATCTTCACTGACTTCTTTTGGTACCTGATCTTTATAACTAACGATATCTTCACTCATTCCAACTATGGCATTTAATGGTGTTCTGATTTCATGTGACATACTTGATAAAAAATCACTTTTAGCACTATTGGCTCTTTCTGATTGTTCTTTTGCTATAGCAAGTTCAGATATCATTTTTAAATCAGGGTTTTCAATTGTAAAATACATTAGAAATACAGCTAGTGATAAAACAAGATTCATCATTAAAAATTGAGGATATATTATTTGAATAATGCTTTCTAAAATAATCATAATAACAAAAAATACTATCGGAATATATTTCTTTGTTTTTAAATTTTTGATGTTTATTAAAAGAATTATAAAAATTAGTAAAATCGTTAAAAATGCTGACACAATAAATAATTGTTGACTTAGTCCATAAGTATTAAGAATTTTTCCATTAGTGTCATAATTGGCATTAAGTGGCAAAGTTAAAATAAATGATACTACTATAGTATAAGTTGTTAATATAGTTATTTTAAGGGGTTTATTTACTTTTTCCTTATCTAGTTTTTTCCATGATATTGTTATTGTATAAATTAAAAAGATGATGGTCCAAGTTAATACAGATGACATAAAAAGTTTTTTTAAAAAGAATCTTAATGTTTGTAAGTTAGGATTGAGTATAACTCCACTTAAAATTTCAATAACTAAATTTAACAGTGTATTTATTAAAATAATTGAAAATAGTGTGTTTTCTGTACTTTTAATTTTTTGTTTTGAAAAATAAACAATTGCTAGTATTGCTAAAAAGATAAAACTAGCAATACTAAAAAAGATGAAACTATTTATTTTCATATTTTTGTACCTCCATTTTTGTTTTTTTTAAAATTGTATTCTTATTTTTATATGTTTAATATATTGCTATTTAGAATAAATAGAGTTTAAATATACTTTTGATTTTTGAATTTATTGTATTATTTTAATTATATATCCTTCTTTTTCTAATTGACTAGCTATTCCATCTTCTCCTATAATGTGGGCTAATCCTACTGTACAAAAAATATTTTTATTAGAAATAAATTCTTTTTTTAAGGATTTCATCATATTTTTATTTCGTTTAGTAATTAATTGATCATTGTATTTTTTTACATATTCATCTGTTTCTTCTTCATCAGTAAACATTAATTTTTCTAGTTGTTTTTTATCTCCCTTTTTATATAAGTCATATAGTTTTTTCAAATTTGTTTTTGATTCTTCGTACTTATTTATTGATTGTTCTAATAAATAAGTTTGCATTTTTATATCAAAACTAGTTAACATATCATATTGAAACTCTGCTGATTCAAGTTCTAAGATTTCCTTTTGATCTTTTTTTGCAAGTTCTAATAGATATGTATCTATTCCTAGGTTACTAAAAAGCTTATTATCTAGCATAGTTGCATTTTCAATTAGCATTTGAAACATCATGGGATTATAGTAATCATATAGTTGATTATATGGTGTAACATTATTGATGATTTTTACTGCTTTTTCATATAATTCTTCTTCGATATAATCAGTTATTAATTTTCCATCAGGGTTTATAAATTTAGATAAAAGTTCTGTTTGGGCTGTTGTATCTTTTTGAAAATCAATTAAATCAAATTCAACTGCTAGTATCTTACTATTTTTGTATGCATCAATTACATAGTCAGGAAGTGGGTACATTGTATCTTCTGCTGCATGTATTGATCCAAATAGATACATCTTATTAGTTTGATCTTCTTTGGTAACTTCTAATAAAAGTGGTGTACTTGGATTTTGATTTTTTACTTCCTCCTGTTTTTTGGTGCAACCACTTGTAAGAAAAACGAAGGCTAAAAGTAACATTAGATATTTTATTTTTTTCATAATTATATCTCCTATAAATCTCTATAATTCTTTTTATAATTTTTATTGTGATTCTCTAATTGTATTAATTATAGCACATTTTTCCATAATGTTGTAAATTATAAACAAAAAAGATAAATCTAATTAGTTTAAATTTATCTTTTTTATAATTATTATTTATATTATAGTTTACTTTTTTATTATTACTCTTTTATTCTTATTTACGTAAAATTCTTTGTCTACTTATCATGGTATCTTCCTTAGAAAGTCCCTTGTATAAAGCTTCAGCTGTTATATTAGCTAATAATTCTAATCCAGATTCATTTATAACTGTGGCATCTTTTAAATCAGTAGAAAAAAAGTTACCTTTTTTAATAGTTGTTGCTATAATACTAAAATCACCAATTATATCAATATCTTTTTTAAATCCAGCTCCTGGTTGCACTCCAAAGTTACATACTTTTATTTTTCCTAAGTTACTAGTAAACATAGTTACACATGCATCAATAGCAATAACTATATTTTTAGAGAATTCAGTCTTTTTCTCTTCTGCAAATTTTTCAATATTTATAGCATTTAAAGGCTCTTCCATCGTACCATAACAATCTACAAATTTCGGTAAATTATATTGTTTTAATAGTGAACCAACACGAGGTCCATATGTATCAAAATTAACATATTTTTTATTGTTAGATCCAATACCTAAAATTATTATTCCCTGATAGCCTTTATATAAAAAATTTTCTATTTGATGTCCTACTTTATTTGTTATTTTATTTACTGTATCTTCATGTGTTTTTTCATTTATATTTAATGACATTTTTCACCAATCCCCATTAATTAAAAGTATCTAGATTATACTACAAAAATGTTAATTTATCAAGCAATTTTGTGTAAGTAATTGGTTTATTGTCCCATAAACAAGATTTAATAATGATAATAATTATAATATATTTTTAGATAAACTGTCATTTTTCATCATCATACATTTTTCCTTTAGAATCAAGTTGAATTTCGTATCCATATTCAAAAATATATGCCATACTAAATAAGAATAAAATATAAATAAGGTCGAGAAGTTCAAAACCTATTCCTAGATTTTCATTAATAAGATATTCCATTATTACACCACTAATATTTGGTAATATTGTCATAATAATCATAAAAATAGCTGTTTTCTTTATGTGATTTACATTTTCTAAAGTAAATGGTGTTTCATTTTGATAAATGTTTATAAATAGTTTTTCTAGATGAGTCATAGCTAAATAGAAAAATACTAATGTTATTACTAAAAATACAAAAATTGTTTCTACAAAACCAACTATTTTAATAATAGAATTATTTTCAAGGCTATTAATTAATTTATTCAAGGATACTAAATTTTTATAATCATTTATAATTTCCTCATGATCTTTATATTTTATAATTAATCTGTCATCTTCTCTTTTATATTCTATCTTTTCATTGAATATTTCAATTTTACCTATCTCAGTTACTTTTATGTTACTTGAAAAAAATGGAATTATTATCATTGTTATAATAGTACAAACTAGTCCTATTATTGATATTATTTTTGCAAATCGAGAAATAATATAAAGTGTTTTACTTAAACCTCTCATTTGTTTTTGCTTTTCTTTTTTAAATTTTACTATATTGGATTTTACTTCTTTATCTAGGTTATCTATATCAGTTAATTCTTCGTGTACTAATTCATTTATTTTACAGTGAAAAATATTACATAGCAAAAGTATATTATCCATTTCTGGATATGTATCACCACACTCCCATTTTGAAACGCTCTGTCTAGAAACTCCTATTTTTTCTGCTAAACTTTCTTGAGATAATTTTTTTGATTTTCTTAATTTTTTTAAATTTTCTCCAAATTTCATTTATTTTTTCTCCCTTCAATAGTAAAACTTTAACTTTTTTTATTAATAGTTTCTACCAACTTTTGGTTGCATTTTTAAATATATTAAAAAAATCTATAATTATATTTAACTACAGATTTTTTATTTATTATAATTCTCTTTCAGTTGTACTATATCTAGTTTCTTCAGAACCACAATGATTACATACATATTCTAATTTATGTTTATCAACTCTTACCATAACTTGTCTTGTGTATTGTCTTCCATTTCTATCTGTTTCTGTTCTATTTCTGATTGCATTTTCAGATGCAATAATTGTATCTTTTACTAGTGTTAATGATCCCCATTTTTTACATTTTGAACAGGTTGTATTTCTTCCTTCATTACCAACACATGCCCAAATTATAAGGACAATAAAGATTGCTAGTGACCACCATCCACATGACATAACAATACTTTCTTCTTGAGGAGAAAATATTGCTTTAAGAAAGTCAATTACCATTACTATTATAATTCCTATTGGTAGATAAAACATATAGAAGGCTTTTAAATTTGATGAGCTAGCATTTTCTGATACTGTTTTTTTATACTCACCAAGTAAGTTTAATGGAGTAACTGGTTCAACATAAGCATTAAAAGCATTTTCAATATTAATGATAAATTCTCTCCAAATTTCTTCAGTTAGTTCCCAACCACTATCTTTCATTCTAAGTAATTCATGAAAGGCTTGTTTTTGCCATTTATCAAAGTCAAAACCAGAGTAGTTTTTATTTATATAGTCTGTCTTATCTGCTTCCATTTTATTTTTTAGCTTTTCTTTATCTAAGTTAAATTCGGTTTCAAGATCATCTACAATATCTGAATCGATATTTCTTATGAATTCAATTGTTTTTTCTTTTTCTTCATCTGTTGAGTTAATAATCATTCTTGCAAATAAGCTTCCTTTAAATTCCTGTTCTGAGTAATCGACAAAACGCATTTTATCAGCATCTTCATCGGCATTTGTATAAGAAGATTCCCATCCACTAAAAAATAGAAGAAAAATTCGGTAATCTTTTAGAAATTGTTCAAACTTTTCATATATCATTTGAAGTATTTTTTCTTTGCTTTTGTCAGTGTATTCATTTTCTTTTAATTTAGTTTTTAATACATTAGTTGCTAAAGGTGCATTTAATGTAGTTGTCGATTGATTATTTTTAGAAATGGCAGTAGGTTTATTAGCATTTTTTCCTGTAATCAATGAGTATATGAATACTATTGTTGCAACAATAATTAAATAAAATCCCACCATGACCATAAGGGTATCTTCAAAATCATCGGTGCTATTAATAACGAAAAACATTACCCAAGAAAGTGCTAAGAATATTGTTGTATATAATATAAATTTTTCTTTTGTTTTAAAATATTTTACCAAAAAGATAGTCGATAAAGTAAGTGATATCATTATTGCAATACCAAGAAAAGCTCTTGTGTCACCATTTGGTTCTAGTGATGTATCTAAATAATAAGAGCCAAAGTAAGTATCAAAGTTATCTTCTGTTATATTGGTACTAGTTCCAAATTTGTTATAGGCTTTGATTGCTAACTCTTTGGTTTCTTCATCAATTTTAACTGACTTTCCATAAAGCATTATACTTTCAGGTTTAGATGAAATACTGCTACTATATGTATAATCACGAATTTCTGATGTCTTATCCCAATCTTCAAATTTCAATTTAACTAAATAAAAATTATTATCTTCAACAACAATATGAATTGTATCTTTTGAATAGTCATCATCAATTGAATATGACATCAAATCAACATCAATATTTGAATATACTCCCTCATCCCTAACATTTATAAATGCTACAGCCTCATCTGGATTAGCTTTTTTTGTATTAAACATTATAAGAGAAAGTATTAGTGTAATTATTAAGAATATTATTCCCCAGACTAGATATTTTTTATTTACATTTTCCCTTTTTTCTATTTTTTCGGCTTCTTTATCTATAGATTTAATTTTAGCAATTTCCTCTTTATTGATATTGCTACTTTTTTCTTCGGTTTCTCTTTTTTTATTTTCTTTTTCTGATATTTTTTTGACTTTTGTCTTGCTATTACTGTTATTTTCCTTATTTTTTCCAACTTTGTTATTTTCTTTGTCTACACTACTCTTTACTTTTTTACTTTTACCATTAACTTCTTTTTCCATATATAAAACACCTCTTACTATTTATAAAAATCTTCATAGATTAAAGTTTGTAATTTTTCTTTATCAAGACTTTCTTCATTTGCAATTCTCGTTGCTTGATTTTTTGTTGCATTTTCGAACAAATTCCTTACATATCTAGCATTTGAAAATGAAATATCTGTTGTGTCTATTTTTTCTAACTCAGATAAAATCAAATTGCTATCTTTGTCTTCTAATTTATAGTCATTGTTTTCTACCATTACTTTTAAAATATCAAGTAGTTCTTTACTATTGTAATTGTCAAATGTTAAATAAGTGTTAAACCTTGATTTTAAGCCTGGATTTGATGAAATAAACTGTTCTATTTCTTTTTGATATCCTGCTATTATTATAACTGTATTGTCTCGATTATCTTCCATAAATTTAAGGATAGTATTCACAACTGAAATTCCATATTCATCATTACTTTTAGTTAATGAATAAGCCTCATCGATAAACAATACTCCACCTTTGGACTCTTCTAAGATTTTCTTAGTTTTTATTTCTGACTGCCCTAGATATTCTGCTACTAAATCTTCTCTTGAAACCTCTTTTAATTTATTCTCTTTTAAAATTCCTAAATTATGATATATATCGGCAATAATTCTTGCTACAGTTGTCTTTCCTGTTCCAGGACTTCCTGTAAAGACCATATGCATAGTAATACTATTTGCTTTTAATCCTTTTTCTTTACGTAACTTTGTTACATATGCCCAGTCAGCTAACTGTTTAATTTGTTTTTTGACATTTTCTAGGCCTATTAAGTCATCCAATTTTTCAACAATATAATTTTCTTTTTTGTTTTTTTCTAATACTTTTAATTTACCATCATAATTTTTATAGAGACTAATTATATTATTAATTGCATCACTATCACTAGAAATGTATGATAAAATATTGGCTAGTGATTTAAGATACTTATTCTTATCAGATGATTCTTTAAGAGAGTAATCAATATAATTTTTCATAACACTGTTTAAGACTTCTTCTGAATAATGATTTTTGTCAAATGTTACGATTTCTTTTGTTAGATAAGATAGATTATCATAATTAATACTTTCTTTATATTTTAAAGAAAAGTTGTGCAAAAAGGTATCTAGTTCATCTATTTTTGCATCTTCACTATCAATAATAGCATCATAAATAAAATTATATCCCTTCTTTGCTTCTCCTGGGGTAATCATTATTATCACTTCCTACATAAACTTTTTAAACTTAATCAACCATATTTTACCATTTTTAATGATTAAATACTATAGTAATTTTATTTTTTTTCCAAACAAAAATGTTATATAATTATTTATATCTTTTACAATTTATAGTATCATTTTCTTTTCATTTTTCTTATTTCATTTTTTTCTTCTTTTGTCACTCTATTTGATTCAATAATTTTTTGACAAGCTTTATTATATGTTTTATCATCTAAGTTATTATCTTTTAAAAATTGCAAACAGTTATCTTTATACTTTATATAAATATCTGATATTAGCCAAGCAATAGCCATACTTACGTAATAATCTTTGATATCAATATTGTTGATATCATGAATTATCTGATTTATATAATCATCTTCTAAAAAATGAAAGAGCATTACTATGAAAAATCTTCTTTCAAATTCTTTTTTTGAAGTATAATATTTCTTTATGTATTTATAAACTGCATTTTTATTGGCCTTATTTATTTTGATACTTCCAGATACAATATCACAAATAGCCCAATTGTCTATTAATGGTACAAATATATCTAATTTTTCAAAAAGGATTGTTTGTTCTAATTTTGCCATTGCTATATAAAGACCATATATTAAAACCTCTTCATAGTATTTAAATTCTTCAATTTTTATTTCATCTAAATAGTATGGTTTCTCTTTAATTATTTTTTTAACATATTTTCTTATTTCTGGAACTCTTACACCAATGATATTATCAGTGTTTGGACATAAATTAGAATGAAACTGCCTATATTTTTCGTCTTTTAAATCAAACATGTCTTTTATTATTATTTCATTTAGTTTACTCATTTTTTCTCCAATCTGCGTTAAGTGTTAAAAAAAAAATTATATTGACTTTTTCTTTACTAGTTTTCATCTTTATCATAATCATCTAAAAAATTATATATATAGTCATCTTTATGATAGCCAATTAAAGTATTTAAGTTCACGTTAAAAACGCTTTTAAAAATATTACTATCAATAAATTCACTTTTAGTTCTAAAATATTCTATCAATTTTTTCATTTCTTTTCTTTTGCTTTTTTCTTCTTTATCAGAATCTTTATTACACATTTCAGTAAATTTACATGCACAATTTAAAAATGTTAAATTGTGATAATTTTTAAAAGAAATAATATCTTTTTCTTTTATATAATACATTGGTCTAATTAGTTCCATGCCTTTAAAATTAGTACTTTTTAACTTTGGCATCATTGTTTTTATTTCTCCACCGTAAAGCATACTCATAAGAATTGTTTCAATAACATCATCATAGTGATGACCTAAAGCTATTTTATTGCATCCTAATTCTTGGGCCTTAGCATATAGATTTCCTCTTCTCATTCTGGCACACAAGTAACATGGTGAATCTTTTATATCTTTAACTGAATCAAAGATAGTTGTTTCAAAAATAGTAATCGGTATATCCATAAGTTTAGCATTTTCTTCAATCAACTTGCGATTTTTCTCATTATATCCAGGATCCATTACTAAAAATACTAAATCAAAATTAATTTTTCCATGTAATTTTACCTCTTGCATGCATTTTGCCATTATAAATGAATCTTTTCCACCAGACATACAGACTGCTATTTTATCATTTTCTTTTATCATATCAAAGTCCCTAATAGCTTTAGTAAATAATCTATATATTGGTTTTCGGTATTTTGTTATAATGCTATTTTCTATTTTTTTTGCTAATTGATTATCCATAATAAATCACTTCTTTCATTATTTTTATGAGATAATAATAATTATCAGGAACTTGTATTGTTTTTAATCAAAAACTCTTCTTTTTAATAAGCTGTTTGTCTACAAATATACATGTATTAGCTATTTTTTTAATTATTAATGTAATATTATCTTGTAGATTTTTAATACTTCTTTATTCTATTTCTAAAATATGTTTTACATCTTCCTTTGTTAGTTTAACATAATTACCAATATATTCATTTTCTTTAGAAAAGCCCATTTTACTTATTAAATCATCGATATCTTCTTTCAACATTCCCAATTGTTCATAATTAAATGGAAGGCCTATGTTCATCCAGAAGTCTTCTAATTTTTTTATAGCTTTTTCTATTTTTTCATCGTTATTTTCACCATGAATATCCATTATTTCTTCAGCAAATTGATAAAACTTTATTGGATTTTTTTTATAGATGTACTTCATCCATCTTGGTACAACAACAGCAAGTCCTGCTCCTTCTGATATATTATATCGATTAGATAGTTCTTGTCCTATTTTATGACTAGCCCAATCTCCCACTCTTCCTACACCACATATATTGTTATTTGCAATTGTTCCTGCCCACATGATATTGCTTCTAGCTTCATAGTTATGTGGATCCATCATAATAATTGGTGCATAATGAAATATTGTTTTTAGAATTGCTACACATAAATTATCAGTCAATATGACACCTGGAGTATTAGTAAAGTAACGTTCTAAAACATGTGTCATTATATCAGCTATACCACAAGCACTTTGATATGGAGATAATGTCATAGTATAATTAGGATTCATAATGGTAAAACATGGTCTTATTATATCTGATGATGCACTTCTTTTTTCTTTGGTTTTGGAGTTAGTTATAAATACACTATTGCTACCTTCACTTCCAGAAGATGCTATTGTTAAAATAACTCCGATAGGTAAGGCTTGTCCAATAACAGGTTCTGTTTTATCGAAGAAATTCCAAAAATCTTTTTCATATACGGCTCCTATTGCTATAGCCTTGGCAGTATCAATTACACTTCCTCCTCCTATAGCTAGAATCATGTCTATTTTATTTTCTCTAGCAATTAGAATTCCTTGATAAACTAAATTACTATCTGGATTTTCTGATACTTGCCCTAGTTCATAGAAATGGATATAGTTTGTTTCAAAAGAAAGTTTTACCTTAGTTAGTAAACCATTATTTATAATAGTCTTTTTTCCATAGACGATTAATACTTTTCCTCCTCCAAACATATGAACTAAGCTAGATACTGCTTCTTCGGCATTATTTCCAAAATGAAAATATGTTGGGGCATAAAAATCAAAGTTTTTCATTTTATAGTTACCTACCTTTCTCTAAAGTGATTTTGTTGCTTTATAATTGGTATAATTACCACTATAAATTTCATTAAAACCTTGAATATTTTCAAAATCTTTAGGATTTACAAAACAAACGTCTTTTTCAAAATTATGTATATTGGCCTTTTCTAAAATAGATGCAACAAAATAGCTACATACATATCTATTTTTTATAGTTATAGGTATTCCAAAATATCGTGGAATGATACCAAAAAAGTCGTATTTATATTTTTCATTGTTATTAAGCATATCATTAAGAATTTTTTTCACTTCGTTATATTGCTTGTTTGTAACTTCAACTTCATATATTTTACATTTAGTTTTATTAAATGTTTTAAAAAATTCTCCATCTTTGTATTCTACCAAAAAACCTGCATCTAAAACATAATGAAGATGTTTTCTACCAAAGCTATATATTGCATTACAATCTTTATCAAGACAAATTCCAACATGACTGTATTCGTAATTTGTGACTTTTCTTATTATTCTTGCTGGTATAGTTCTCGTATGCATCAAAAGAATATATATTTTTTTCACCTTATCACCTACTGCTATTATTATCAAAATTTTATGATTAACATTATTTTAAACAATATATCAAAAATGATTATTAGATAATTCTTAAAACTATCATTTTCTTATATATTGTACCAAATTTCTAATAAAAAGTCTTTAGTTTTATAATAAAAGTTATAGCTTACAATAAAAAAGAGAAAATGATCCTATTTCCTCTTGTATAAACTATATTCTATTTTATGATTTTCATAATATTGAGTGTGGGTTTTTATACAATAATAGTCTTTTTGAAGATTGGGTAACCTTTTATTTTTTGTAATAACGTAATCAGGTATTTTTTCTTTTATATATCTATTTTGTTCATCCATATTATCTTTGTAGTTGTTGTAGCTAACATTTTGTTTTTCAAAGTAATAAAACTCGGGAATCGTATTGGTTGAAAAATAAAATCCACCATCTAAAAATCCATAATTTAAAATTGTCTTATTTTTTTCAATTAAGTCAGAAAAAACAAATTGGGCATAATCTTTTTTTTCGTATTTCATATATATAATGTTTCCTGATTTATACCATATTATAGCTAAACACCACATATTTATAATTAGGGTTATTCTTACAATATCATTTAATGTTGAATTATTTGAAATAAGCTTGGATGTTTTAACTATAAAGATAAGTCCAAATATAATAAATATGTATATTGGCAAAGCATAATATCGATAATTTGTTCCACCTATGTAGATTCCAAATAGCATGATAATAAAGGCACCTAATAAAAAGAAATTTTCTTTTTGTGTTTTAAATAAAATTTTATTTTTGATAGATAGTATTAGTGGCAATAGTATTAAAAATAAGAAATCATACTGAATTAGTAATTTTTGACTTATTAGTGTTATACAATGCATTATCTTTTCTATTATAGTTATCTTTTGACCATAACATGTCATATTAAAAATAAAGTAGACATTTATTAATTTATCAAAAGCGTTATTTATCCAAAAATAAATAAGAAATGGAATTGTTATTATAGAAAATCCAAGTAAAAAGTATAGTATTTTTCGTAGCAAATCTTTATATGACTTTTCTGTATAGGTTTTTATAAGTACGACAATAACAAAACCAATATGAAAACCTAGTAATGTATATTTCATCCATAATACAGATGCAGCAGTTATTCCAACGATAATTATTTCTTTATTAGTTATTGTTGATGTTTTTATATATTTAATGAAATAGTATAGTGCAATAATAATAAATGGTAAGCAAAATTCTTCACAACTACCACCATGAGTAAATGCTCTTGATGTTAGGATAATAGCAGAAAATAATGGCAATAATGGATATATGAATTTTTTATCTATGAAGATAGCTATTATTTTTGATATGTAATAAAGTGTTACCGTAAAGAAAAACACTTCAAGGATATAGGCACCTATGAATGATGTTTCTGAAATTAATGAGGCTATACCATATATTAGGTATAATAATGGACCCTTTTGTTCAAATAAATCTTTGTATGGTACTAGGCCGTTTACCATTGATTTTCCCATTGTGAAAAAGGCATTTACATCTTGCCAATCATTTATTTTGTATAATGGAGAATTTTTTGTACATAATAGTAAAAATACTACTGACAAAACTAAACAATATATTATTATTCTTATTTTTTCTTTTTTCATAACTATTCACCGTTTAATTTATTATATCAGTTATTTTTTTTCAAGTATAGTATATAATAAAAATTGTTAGTTTTTGATTTTTTTTTACTGTTTGCTTGACATTATTTCTTTTATCATGTAATATTATATATGCGGAATGCATTTAGGTATGGAGACATACTCAAGAGGCTGAAGAGGCGCCCCTGCTAAGGGTGTAGAGTGGGTAACTGCTGCGAGAGTTCAAATCTCTCTGTCTCCGCCATATAAAAAAAATACCATTGAGAAATCAATGGTTTTATTTTACTCTATTTTAGCACCACAAAGGAAACATTGAGTTGCCCCTTTTTTTAATTTTGAGTTACATTTTGGACAAGTTACAAAATCATTATCTTGTTCTATTTTTTGATTTTCTTTTTCTGGATTTATCATTTGTGAAATTTCTTGTGCTGGATTTACTGGAGCATTAGTAGTACTTTCATCTTTAAATTTTTTATAGAAATCTTGTATACTTGATACTTCTGATGGTTGTACTTTTTTCTCTAATACATTTATATTTTTATTTTCTGTTTGATTATTTTCTATTATTTTTGGTTTTGTCTCTACTCTAAAGTCTGCTAACATTTCTTGTTGTGGCTCAAAAATTGGCTGTTTTTCCTCTTCTTTTACTTGCAAAGATTCAGGTACTTTATATTCAGATTTTTTTCCTTTTCCTGTTGTAATTTCTACTTGGTTTGTTGATGCTATTTGTTGATTTATTTCTTCTATTGAAATTTCTTTAACTAAGGCATTTGGATCAACTGTATATGTATTAAATGCCGAGTTATTAATTCCTTGATATTCACTTTTTCCAAATGCTAGTAATGGGTAAAATACAAATGGTAGAAAGAATAAACCTATTCCAAAATATTTTTTTTTGTTAAATGCAATTGCAAGATTCATACTTGCTATTATTAACACTATTATATTTGCAAAAGGAACAAACAGTAAAATAATGCACCATGTTGGCATAGTTGCTAGTTCTAGCAATACAATAAAATTATATATAGGTATTAAGGCACTCCACCATGGTTTGTTAGCTTTTTTAAACACAATAGCCATAGATATTAGAGATATTGCTACCGTAATTAATACAAATATTAAAATGCCAATTATTACTTCAGGTAGCAATCCAAATTTGCTTTCATGTACAATTTGATAATCATTAAACATGTTTTCACCAGTCCTCTACTATATATATTATATAACTGTCTTTAGCTAGTGTCAATTTTATCCTTTTAGACTTGTAGGAATTTTGGCAAAAGAAAAACCCTTGCAATACAAGAGTACAATACTTACTGGTGACCAGTACGGGATTCGGACCCGTGAATGCCGCCGTGAAAGGGCGGTGTGTTAAGCCACTTCACCAACTGGCCAATAATGGCGCCCCAACTAGGACTTGAACCTAGGACCCCTTGATTAACAGTCAAGTGCTCTAACCAACTGAGCTATTGAGGCATCTAAATACTAAAATGGTGGGCCTGGGAGGACTTGAACCTCCGACCTCACGCTTATCAGGCGTGCGCTCTAACCACCTGAGCTACAAGCCCATTAATGGGTTACTTCTACATTCTACAATAAAATTTCATATTATGCAATACTTTTTTATAAATTATTTTATAGAAATATACTCATATTTTGCTAAAGTTCCCTTGAGCAATTTATATTATACAGTATATAATATTTCAAAGTCAACTTTTTTTTACACTTTTTTAGAGTTTTTTTATAGTTTTTTTATAGTTTTTTTAGACTTTTAGTAGCTATCAATATTATGTAACGAAAGAAAAGATAATATACTTATTTTTTGTCTATAATTTACAATAAATATATTTAATTATTGGCTCTTTTTTCATAACTTGATTGTTTATAAAAATTATATTTTGATAAAAAAGTAACTCGTAATCAGAACAATAATAAATCCAATAAAACCTATAGTTTTTAAATTTAATTTAGGTACTTTTACTTTTAAAATAAATAAAACAGATATTATCATCAGTGCTATGATATATATTTCACATGGATAAAATTCAAAATATGTAAAAATTGAATATATTGCTGGTAATATCACAGAAACGCTAGTTACTGGTAGCCCCTCATAGAATTTGCGTTTGGTATTTTTACTTTGAAATTCTTCTTCTGTAACATTAAAATATGCAAGTCTAATAAGAGCTGCCAAGTTATATATTGTCAATACTAAAATCGTAAAAATAATTATCAAAAAATTTTCATTGTACTTAAATTCATTCATAAATAGTGAATATCCAATAACAGTTGGTAGAATAGCAAAACTTATTATATCTGCTAGAGAGTCAATTTGAATACCAAACTTTTTTTCTTGCACTGTCCTGTTTGCTTTTCTTGCTACTGTACCATCAAACATATCACATATACCCGATACTACTAGGCACAAAAGTGCATATTTAATATTACCATTAAATGTATAATATATACCAACTGTTGCTGATATGACACTTAAATATGTCAATATCACCTAATAGCTATAATAACCTAAAAATATTTTCTTTTTCATATCTACACCTACTCTTTATTTCTCTATTATTCATTATATCGTAAGACAGTTATATCTATTCGACTTTTAATCTACATTTTTTAATACTATTTTAAATCTTTTTATTCTTTATTGACATCAACAAAATAATTTAAAACTATAGTTATCATTTTTTAACTTTTTCTTGTCCAAATTTTTATCATGTGATAACTATATTTTATCATCTATATTAGATTTTTCAATATTTTTTATTTATTTTTTTGTACTTAAAATATCAAATCCATGTTTGTCAATTAATCTAATAAGATATTTTACATTAGTAATTGCTATACCGCATTTTAATGAAATATTCCTTATTGACATATTTGTTTTCCTATCATTATATATATCTTTATCTTCATGACTTAATTTACTCACACAAAAACCTCATTTCTATGTCTAAGAAATGGGGTTCATATCAGTGCTTTAAAACTAGATATTACTTTTTTTATTTTATGCAAGTTTCCTTGACATGTTCATAATAAAAACGGCTTTTTGACAAGTCGTTTTCTATTGTTACTCGAAAGTTCGAGTTATCCTTAAATTTGGTGGGCTGTTAGGGATTCGAACCCTAGACCCACTGATTAAGAGTCAGTTGCTCTACCAACTGAGCTAACAGCCCGTTTCTGAACTTTTCAGTTCTTTTGTATTATAACATCTTTTATTCTGTTATTCAAGCAACTTTTAAATTTTTTTCATTTTTTATGAATTTTTAAAAACTTCTGCCACCACCACCATGTGATGAGCCACTACTACTTGAGTGTGTCGACGAGCCACCAGACGATGAAGTTGTTGTCTCTATTCTTATCCTACTTGTATTACTTGTTAAAAACAAATCTATACGCCTATTAATATTTGTTTTTTTCTTTATAACATAATCAGCTGCATTTGTTTTGGCTTTTATTTTTTTATATGATGATGCAATACATAGCCAAATAGTAATAACTAGAATTAATGATACTAAAGCAATTGGAACGATTGGAACTTTTTTATAACATTTATATTTTCCATCTTCTAATTCACAGTTTCTATTGCTTCTTGGAATCCCTTCTTTATAATAATTCTTAAGTGACTTAACTATTTTTTTGCTAGCTTTGGCATAAGCATTATTTTTCATATCAAATTCAGCTATATCTAAAGTACTATCAATCCTTGAGTCATCATACATAATAATTGCTTTACCTGATGTTGATATATAAAATTTACGATTTTCCATATCGATTAAAAAGACAACAGCATCTGGTTTAAAATCATTATAGTCATGAAAATCATCGGCATATACAGTAGTAGAATCACTTCCATTAAAGTAACTTTTAGGATTTTCACTTATTGTTACTACAGCAAAGTCCATTGAAGTTTCCTTTATATAGCTTAAAATTTCATTATATAATTCCTCTTCTTCCACATCTGTAAATAAATCAGCAAAATCATATACTTTCTCTCTAGCATCTACCTTTGGAGTATTTAAAATAAAAGGTTTGTTTTCCTCTGTAATTAATATATTACTTGGTACTTGTAAATCAGACTCTGTTCTCGGAAACGTATTAGTAGATGCAGATACATTGGTAATATTTAAAGTAAATAAGAATAATAGGGAAAAGATAATAAGCTTATTTTTCATAATTTATATCCTCCTATTAAAAAAAGTCCTACAGTAATTGCTATCATAATTATAATAGTGATGATACCTGAAAAAATAAACTTCTTTTTATCAATTGGAATGTCTCCTACCATTTTTCCAGTTTGACCATTCATAGCAAATGGCCGTATTTCATTTTTATATTTAATATTTAATAACCAAACAGGGAGTAAAACATATTTTACTTTAACATTTAATATATCAACATTTTCTTTATCTATAATAGTTGTGTGGTATCTATTTAAATCCGATTTTAGAATATCCAAAACAGATTCTCTCGTACGTTTTTTTCCATCTTTTATAACTTCTATATCTGTTTGATTATATTTTTCAGCATAAAAACCTGATAAATACGAATAATTAAAGTCACATAAATCTTGATAATTAAATGGTTCTATTGAATTCATAATAGCATTGTCAAAATGTTTTGAACCATCTACTGGAACATTTTCAAAAGTTATGCTTCCTCCTCTTTCTACTTTGTAATGGTCTGTTTTAGTATAATGATACTTTGTATCAGACCAACTACTTACTCTTGTTGCACTACCACTTATATTTCCTTCACATTCAAAATCAAATAACCAAAATGGTATATAAATACCTTTCATCTCTTGAATATTTTTTTTATCTTTAAATTCACGAGGCATAAAAATTTTTCTTATTCCCACATTTTTAAAAGCCTCAATAGCATCTTCTTTTGTTGTTTTAAAAGGAATAATTTTATTTGGTTCATAAGCATCTACTAATCTATCTTTTATAATTGCTGTACTTTTACAATATACACAAAAAGTAGCAGTGGTATTTTCATCGGTCATTATCTTAGCACCACAATTTTTACAAGTATATACGTCTAAGTCCTTCAATGGTTTGCTATTTGCTTTTTCATACTTTACTTCATTTTGTTTTAAATCCTTTAATTCAAAACTTGATTTGCAATAATGGCAATCCCATTTTTGATTTTTTGGGTTAAATTCCAATGTAGCATTACAATTAGGACATTTGTGATCAACTACGTTCATAAAACCACATCCTTTAATTATATAATATGAGATAATTATAGCACGTATAATCTTTAACATAAAGTTATAATATATTATTTTTTACAAAAAAAGATGGATTTATTTCCATTTTTCCATCTCAATATATTTTTATTTGTTATTATTTTTTAAACCTTTCATTCCTTTTATTCCACCAAGTTCAGTAAATCCTTTTAAAATATTTGAATCAAAAGAATGAACTTTAGCAATTCTCTTTTTATAGTCCTTTATACCGATATTAATCATATCATCTAGTAATTCAGTATATCTTTTTCCAATTGGTTCCCATAGGTAAAATGCTAGAGAACCTGGTATGCTATTTATTTCATTTATATATATTTTATTAGTTTTCTCATCAATCAAAAAGTCAATTCTACAAACTCCACTACTTCCTAGGGCCTTAAAAGCTTTTACACCAATTTCTTCAATTTCTTCTTGCTGTTTTTTATCAAGAGGAGCAGGTACTACTCTAGATGCAGATGCCATTCCTTTACTTGGTGCCTTTGCAAAGTTTTTTATACCCTTTATTCCTTTGGTTTTTTTATTTCCAATATACTTTTCTTCATAAGTTAAGAAATCCTTTTTAGACATAACCTGTTCAATAGCACTAATTTGTTGGTTTTCATAGTTTCCTAAAACACTAATGTTTACTTCTTTTAGATTTTCCACTACCTCTTCAACAACGATTTTTGAGTCATACTTAATGGCATCTTCTATTGCATCTATTAATTCAGCATTATCGTGTGCTACATTTATTCCAACACTACTACCTAATTTAGCAGGTTTTATGATTACTGGATACTTTAGATTACTTTCAATTTTGGTTATAACACTTTCTTTTTCATCATTATATTCAACATCATAAAACCATGTGTATGGAGTAACTGGTAATTTTTCACTTTCAAATATTTGCTTCATAAATAGTTTATCTTGACCAGCTACTGAGGCATAGACATCTCCACCTACAAATGGAATACCAAGTGTCTGAAGGTATCCTTGTAAAACACCATCTTCGACATTTGTACCATGTACTATAGGAAAAGCAATATCTATTTCATCAATTTGTCGTTTAAATAAACCTTTACTTTGTAATATAAAGTGACCTTTCTTTTCATATAAAACTACTTCTTTTGCATATCTTTTTAGTAAATTCATATCTTGATATGTTTCAATTTCTTTTAACATTGCACCAGTATACCAAACTCTATCTTTTGATATATATATAGGAACTATATCATATTTTTCTATATCCATTTTGTTCATAGCCTGAACTGCTGAAATTATACTTACTTCATGTTCAACACTTTCACCACCAAAGATGACACCAACTTTTATTTTCATATTTTCACTCCTTGTTTATAAACATGTATAAAACATGTAGACTTTTAATAATTAAAGTATATCATAATTTTTTTCTTCTTGTATCTTTTATAGTAAAATATTACTTTATTAGACATTATTTTATTTTAAATTTACTATACTATAAGCTATGCTATCTTTTTATTTTGTTGATTTTATTAATCTAGAAAATTATTCAGAATATTTGTAACTTGATCTATTGCTTCTAAGTATGCATAGTGAGTATATCCTTCTAATTCAATTAAAGCTCCATCTGAAAGTATTTTTTCTAACTTTTTAGCATCTTCTAGCGGTGCTTGAATGTCATTGGTTCCCCATATTAATAACGTTGGAGCTGTTATTTTAGTTGCTTCATTTGATAAATCCTGATTAATAACGTTTACTAGCACTTCTTTCATAATAGGACTAGCATTTTTATAGTCATCTGAACCAATATGATTCTTGGCATAGGCTTTTAATTTATTCATACCAGGTATCTTATTTAATTTTTTTAAAAGTGCAGTTTTTGCCGATTTTGTTTCTTCTCTAACACATGGACTACCAAATAATACTACTTTATTGACATTATTTCTTGCTGCATAACAAATGGCAACTCTTCCTCCAAATGAATGAGCTATTAAAGTTGGATTTTTTATTTCAAGTTCTTGAAGAAATTTTTCTAGGATATCCCTGTAATCATATATTGTATAAGCTTCTTTTAAATTATCACTTTTTCCAAAGCCTGGAAAATCGAGAATAGTTATTCTAAATTTTTTATCAAATCTCAAGGCTAATGGAAGCATCATTTCAATATTTTGTCCCCAGCCATGTAAGAAAACTAAATCTTTTCCTTTACCAAATTGTTGATAGTTTATTTTTATATTGTTGATTATTTTTATCATTTATTTCACCTATTTAATTATAGCATGTATATTTTAAGATGTAAATTAATGAAAGAAATATCCATTAGTTTATGATAGAATATTTTTTATTCTGATAATATATATGGGTCTTCTTTTGTTCCTGTTCCGCTTGTTATTTTAATACTTGCTTTTAAATATAATGTTGTATATGAAAATGAAGCGTTTCCTTTTACAGAGTTGGCACTATGAGTTGTTATATGAGCACCATTTCCTGAAGTAGTTCGTTTTACAATAAAGATAGCATTGCTATAGGCTTTTACATTCATACTCCATCCTGTTTCTCTCATCCAGTTGTCTTTAAATCTGATTCCATAATCTTCAGTATATGTTTTAACACCGTTAATATCTGTTAGATAGTAACCATCATATTTTACTTTCCACATGTTAGGAGTTGTTGCATAACCAAAGTCTGATAAATGAATTGTTGCAACTTCTCCTGTATAGGTAGGACTTCCACATCCAACGTTTGAACTTCTTTCCTTTAAACACCAATTTCTAATGTCTTCTGTTGCAATATAATTTTCTGCTCCGACATACCACACAGCAGGTTCGACCATTCTTTTGTATTTTTCTTCAACTTTGTTATCATAGTTGTATTTGATATCACGTAAGATGTCTGATTGTTCAAAACAGTTATTTTTATATTGTGAGTTTAATGGATTCCAGTTTCCTCCATAAGGATAGGTACTCATTAATTTAACTCTTCTTTCAATAATACCTTTATCATTTTCGACATTAAATACACCAATTGCTCTCCATAAATCTTTACTTGAACCAAATCTTATATAATTGTCTGCATTTAATCCAGAGTATCGGTAACTGTTGTTACAATCATCTATTACCATATTTGAAGAGGCAATAAGTTTATCTGTAGCAAGTGGAATGCAGCTTTGAGTATTACAAGTAACTTTTTCATTTGAGATTGTACAGTTTTGATTGTTGTAATTAGATTTTCTATATACTTGTTTTACTCCTCC
>CANORV010000009.1 GCA_947569245.1 uncultured Mycoplasmatota bacterium
AACGGGACCAACGGGGCCAACTGGATTAGCTGGAGCAACAGGACCAACGGGACCAGCAAATGGACTTAATGCCTATGCATCTAGATTTAGTGATACACCTCAAACTATTAATTTAACTTTAGGTGGTACTTCACAGATTGCACTTCCAACTACGGGACCAGTGCTTAATGCAACGTATACACCAACAAATGCAATTACTATTAGTCAAACAGGTACATATCAAATAGACTATTTATTGAATGCTTCTGCTGCACTTGGAACAACTGTAACCTTTTCTGTTCGTCGAAATGGTACTAATATACCAGGGGCAACAATTTCTAGAGTTTTAGCTGTAGGAGTTGGATCAATATATAACGGAAGTATTATTGTTAATTTGACAGCTGGAGATGTTATCGACGAAGCTCTTAGTGCTTTAATTGCTGTAGGTATAACACTTGGTGCTGGTACTAATGCAACATTAAGCATTATAAAAATTAGTGCCTAGTTAGGGAGGTTAAGTAATTTGAACAAATACAAAGTATGTGTTTATGCAATTTCAAAGAATGAGGAAAAATTTGTTAAAAGATGGTTTGAATCGGTAAAGGAAGCCGATGAAATCTATGTTTTAGATACAGGCTCTACTGATAAAACAGTGCAGCTATTAGAGGAACTTGGTGTTCATGTGACAATTGAAACAGTTACACCTTGGAGATTTGATGTAGCTAGAAATAAGTCATTAGAATTAGTTTCTGATGATGCTGATATATGTGTTTGTGTTGATTTGGATGAGGTTTTTGAGAAAGGATGGAGAAAGATTTTAGAAGATAATTGGGATTTAGACACTACTAGAGCTAGATACAATTATAACTGGAGTCTTGATGATGATAATAAACCCCTTGTAAACTTTTATATTGAAAAAATACATACTCGAAAGGATTATGTTTGGAAACACCCTGTTCATGAAGTACTTAAATATATTGGGAAGAAGGCCGAAAATTTTAAAATAATTGATACTATTACAGTTAATCACTATCCAGATTCTACAAAATCTAGGAGTAGTTACTTACCACTATTAGAATTATCGGTTAAGAAATCTCCTCTTGATGATAGAAATATGCATTATCTTGGTAGAGAATACATGTATTACGGTAAATATCAAGAAGCAATTGATACACTGATAAAACATCTTTCCTTAAAAACTTCTACTTGGAAGGATGAAAGATGTGCATCAATGCGTTTTATTGGTAGATGTTATAAGTATTTAGGCCGTTATAATGAATCAGAAATGTGGTATAGACTTGCTATAAAAGAAGCTCCATATTTGAGAGATCCTTATATGGAAATGGCAATTTTAAAATACTTACAAGAGGATTTTAGATTAGTTGAGCATTATGTTTTATTAGCTTTAGAAATACAAAACCATCCTAAAACCTATATAAATGAATCTTTTTCCTTTGATGAAACTCCATATGATTTACTTGCTATAGCCTGTTATCATCTCAATAAGAAAGATGATGCCTTATATTATATAAATTTAGCATTAAAGTATAAACCAAGTGATAAAAGGCTTCTTAATAATAGGAAAATAATTTTAGAAATGAGCTAGTTTAGTTCATTTCTTTTTTTCGTATAAATTTGTTAAATACATGTCAAATTAATTAAAAAGAGATATCAATTATATACCGCTGTGTTATAATTTAATAGTGATTATACGAGGAGATGATAAATATGAAAGAAGCTTGGAGAGGCTTTGTAGAAGGTACTTGGAAAAGAGAAGTAGATGTAAGAGATTTTATACAAAAAAATTATAATAATTATGATGGTGATGAATCTTTCTTAAGTAATATTTCTCCTAAAACTAAGGTAATTTGGGATAAGTGTTCTCAGTTATTAAAAGAAGAATTAAAGAATCATGTATTAGATATAGATGTCGATCATATGTCTGGAATTAATAATTTTGAAGCTGGATATATAGATAAAGATAATGAAGTAATTGTTGGACTTCAAACAGATGCTCCACTTAAGAGAATTGTTAATCCTTATGGTGGTATTCGTATGGTTTATCAAGAACTTGATGCTTATGGTTATAAGTTAAATAGTGATGTTTTAAAATATTTTAATGAGTTTAGAAAGACACATAATCAGGGAGTTTTTGATGCCTATACAGGTGATATTCGTAAGGCACGACATGTTGGTCTTTTGACAGGACTTCCAGATGCTTATGGTCGTGGTAGAATTATAGGGGACTATCGTCGAATTGCTCTTTATGGTATTGATTTTTTAATGGAAAGCAAAAAAGATGAGTGGGATAATAAACTTATTGGACCTTTGACTGAAGAATTAATTCATTTAAGGGAAGATGTATCTATGCAATATAGAGCTCTTGATGATATAAAGAAAATGGCAAGTAAATATGGATTTGATATTAGTAAGCCAGCAGTTAATGCTAAGGAAGCTATTCAATGGACATATTTTGGATATTTGGCTGCAATAAAAGAAAATAATGGTGCAGCAATGAGTTTAGGACGTGTTGATGCTTTCTTTGATATTTATATTAAACGTGATATTGAAGAAGGAACACTTAATGAGGAAGATGCTCAGGAGCTAATTGATCAATTTGTTATTAAACTTAGAATTGCTAGACATTTAAGAACTCCAGAATATGATGAATTATTTTCAGGAGATCCAACTTGGGTAACTTGTTCGATTGGTGGTATTGGAGAAGATGGACGCAGTTTAGTAACTAAAACAAGTTATCGTATTTTACATACATTAACTAATTTGGATCCAGCACCAGAACCTAACCTTACAATTTTATGGAGTGATAAGTTACCAGAATCATTTAAAAAATATTGTGCTAGTATGAGTATTAAAACTGATGCTATTCAGTATGAAAATGATGAAATTATGAGACCAATTTATGGTGATGATTATGCAATTGCTTGTTGTGTTTCTGCAATGAGAGTTGGTAAAGATATGCAGTTTTTTGGAGCACGTTGTAATTTAGCTAAAGCTTTGCTTTATTCAATAAATGGTGGTATTGATGAAGTTAAAGGTGATAAGGTAATTGATGGCTTTGAAATTATGGATGATGAAGTATTAGATTACGATAAGGTTAAGGCATCTTATTTTAAAATGCTAGAACGAGTTGCAGAAATTTATGCTAATGCTATGAATGTTATTCATTATATGCATGATAAGTATGCATATGAAGCAGGACAAATGGCTTTACATGATACAGATGTTCATAGATTTATGGCTTATGGTGTAGCAGGTCTTTCTGTTGTTGCCGATTCACTTTCTGCAATAAAGTATGCTAAAGTTAAACCAATACGTGGAGAAAATAAGGTTACAACTGGATTTGATATTGAGGGAGATTTTCCTAAATATGGTAATGATGATGATAGAGTTGATAATATAGCTAAGGAAATACTTGACAAAATTTATAAAGAATTAGCTAGTCATAAGCCATATCGTGATGCTGAGCCAACATTATCGGTTTTAACAATAACTTCGAATGTTGTATATGGTTCTAAAACAGGTGCAACACCTGATGGTAGGTTAGCTGGAGTTCCTTTTGCACCAGGTGCTAATCCGATGCATGAGAGAGATTGTAGTGGTGCACTTGCAAGCTTAAATTCAGTAGCAAAACTTGATTATGCTTCTTGTTGTCGTGATGGTATTTCTAATACTTTTTCGATTGTTCCATCAACACTTGGTGCAACTGATGAAGAAAGAATTGATAATTTAGTATCTGTTTTAGATGGTTACTTTATTCAAGGTGCTCATCATTTAAATGTCAATGTTTTAAATCGTGAGATGTTAATAGATGCAATGGAAAATCCAGATAAGTATCCTCTTCTTACTATTCGTGTTTCAGGATATGCAGTTAGATTCAATCGTTTAACTAGAAAGCAACAAGAAGAAGTTATTGCTCGTACCTTCCATAGTAAAATGTAATTGTTAGGTTTTTAATATGTTGGGTAGTATTGATTCAATTGAAACTTTTGGACTTGTTGATGGTCCTGGTATTAGAACTGTAGTATTTTTATCTGGATGTAAGCTTAGATGTAAATATTGTCATAATCCCGAAACTTGGAAAATGGGAAAATTAAATATGACAGCGGAAGAGCTTGCTAAAAAAATTATTCGAAACAAACCTTATTTTAAAAGAAATAGTGGTGGTGTAACTTTTTCTGGTGGTGAGCCACTTCTCCAAAGTGATTTTATTATTCAAGTATGTAAAATCTTAAAAAAAGAAGAAATTCATATAGCACTTGATACAGCAGGTGTTGGTAATGGTAATTATGAAGAACTTTTAAGTTATATCGATTTGGTTCTTTTAGATATAAAACATGTGACAAGAGATGGCTATCTAGAATTAACTGGTAGAACAATTGATGAATTTTTAGAATTTTTAGAAATTTGTAAGAAGATGAATAAAAAAATATGGATTAGACAAGTTATTGTACCAGGAGTTATGGATAATGATAGTTATATAACAAAACTTGCTGCACTAGTAAAAACGATTCCAAACGTTGAAAGAATTGATTTTTTACCATACCATAAGTTAGGAGACTCAAAGTATGTTAAGTTGGGAATTGAAAATCCATACTTGAATAAGGAAGCTATGAATCAGGAAAAATGTTCTTTACTATATCAAGAATTTTTGAAGAAGATTAAGGATTTTTCATAAATATTTTCTTATGACGTTTTATAATTGCTAAGGTAAATGAATGGTATTATGTATCATTCTTTTTCTTTGCATTTTTTTTATTTTGTGCTATAATATGACAAGCGTTAGATGGAGGGGTTTTATGACTAAGGCTTATTATTTGAAAGTACTATATGATATAGTTAAAGATAGTAAGTATTTTCAAAATGAAGCTATTGATTTTTATTTATCTAGTGAGCAACTTAGACTTTTTTATTATGGTTCATATGGTTCTTTTATTGAAAATATATATTTGTTTGGGAAAGAAGAAGATGAATATCTTATTTCTAATATGGTTATCGAGTTAGATAACTCTAAGATACTATGGTATAACTGTACTAATGGTGATGATAAAAGTAAAGATAACGACTTAATATGCATATATCTTAGGCTTTTTTCTGATCAAGAAGAGTGTGATTTGTTACAGTTATTTAATGATAAAAAAATTGTCTTCTATAATAATAAAAACCTTCATTTATATAAAAAATGTTTATCTGTTTTTGCTAATGAAAAATTTTTAATGAGTAGTATGGGAATATTTATATCCCAAAGTTTAATAACAATACCATATTTATTAAAATGTAGTCATATTTATATTGATACTTGTTTACTTGATTCAATACTTATTTTAAATAATATGTTACCTTCTACAATTGTACTAAGTTTTATTAATTTGTTATATGGTGGTTTAAAATTTAGAGAAAAAAACCAATATAGAAAGAAATATTTTTCAAAATTTGACTTTTCATTTGCAAATTTAAAAAGAAATTTCTTTATATTTTTTTATTCTGTTTCCTTAGCTAATAGTTTAATATCTTTCGGCTTAAATAAAGATATGTTTGCAAAGTATCAGGTAAAAATAGAGGCAGAAATTAATGATTTTTTGAATAGTTCTTTAAAAAATGAGCAGGATATGACACGATTAGAGGAAGTTGAATTGTTAGAGGAGGCAATTAATAATAATCCTAATTTAGATGAAGCATATAAAAAAGCATACTTAAAAAATTTGAAAGTTTTGGATTTATGCTCTTCAAATCTTGATTTTAAAAGACTTTATCCTATTCTTTCAAATACTGATGTAATTGATTTAGAATGTAATGTTGTAGATAATTCTTACGATTATGTAACTATGTATTTAGCATTTCAATACTCTTTAGATAATAATATTTATGATTTGGTAAATGCTTATAATCATGATGATTTAGACTTATGTGATTTAATTAGATCTCATGAAGTTGCTCATAATCTTGTTGATAATTGCTATTATTCTTGGTTTATTGAAGGATTTAATTCATTTAGTCAATATGAATTTTTTGGTTATTTTATTAAGTCCTATGAAAGACAAATGGTTATTGTTAAATACTTTTGTGAGTTGCTTGGGACAGAGACTGTAAAAAGGGCATATTATGATGGCAATGAGGACATACTTAAAGATAATTTAATTAAAATTGATTCAACAGTAGATGTCGATATGTTTTTTGAATCACTTAATAATTTTGGATTTAGATATACTGATAATAATAAGGAAGCTGTTACAATAATGAAAAATTATGCAGAAAAAATAGAATTATCTGATGAAAGTAGAATGTATGTTGATAGTTATTTGAGTTACTTAGGCGGTTATTCTTTAAATTATTTAAATAAGAATTATTTATCAGATAAAAATAGCAGTGATTTATTTGATGTTAAACCTGTACTTGTTAAAAGTCGTTAATGTATAAAAAGGGGGGAATTTCCTTTATGCTAAAAATAGATATTTTAAAAGAAATAATAGAAAATATTAAAGTTTCTAGTTATCATTTTGATTATGATATTATTGAAGAAATTTTAAATAATGAAGAGAGTAAATTAGAAGATATATATGGTAGCAGTGATATTTTAAAGATTGCTTTTTATGGTACAAAGGAAGGTAGAAAAGACTTTAATATTTTAAAAATGCTTGTTTTATTAGATAACTATGAATCGTTATGGTATAACTTTTTTAATAATAAAGAAAGTAAAACTAGTTGCAATAGTAATTTTAATGCTAATGATATAATTGGTTTATATTTGATTTTACTTACTAATCAAAGAGGTAAGTCAATTGATAAGCTTTATCGTGATAAAACAATTATTTTTTCTGATATAAGTAAGTCAGCATTTATGGAAAAAGTAACTTCTCTTTATAGCAGTGATTTATTTGATGATAATTTATTGCTAGTAATTTTTAGCCAGTTGGCAATTTCTTTTCCTTATATTCTTAAATGTAGAGATATTACAATCAATCATTTAGAAGGAGTAGTTACTTTTACTTCAGGTTTTTTAGATTTTTTAATACCAATGAGTCTTGCTAATCTTTCTGTTTCTCTTTATGGATTTATTAAATCGTATAGTTTAAAAAAAATTAATTTTTCTCAATGTGACTTTTCTTATACAACTTGGAAAAGAAAAACAGCAGCTTTTTTATATGCATTAGCATTTGGTAATGTTTTAGCTTCTACTCATGTTAATTTGATAAATATCAATGAAATTCCATCATCTATTTTTTCAGAAATTGATGATATATTTAATAATCCATTTGATAATAAAGTTTTTACTAAATCTCAGAAATTAGAAATATTAAAGAGTGCAATTTTAAATAATAAGAATATTAGTGATGATTATAAGAGTCATTATTTAAAAAATTTGGAAGTTTTTATTGATTCATATGATGATATAAATTATAAGCAATTATATACTAACATTAGAAATTTAGATGTTATTGATGTTGAATGTATTATTAAAAAAGGACATTATACTGCTTTAGCATTTAATAACCGTTTAAATAATAATATTTATGATTGTGTTAATGCTTACGATCATGATGATGAAAATGTTAGCGGAGCGGTTATATCACATGAAATTGGACATAATTTAGTTTTTTCTAATTTTGGTTTGATTAAAGCTGGTATAGTTAAATATGATAGTAGTTTTATAATTGAAGGTTTTAATTCTTTAAATCAGTATGAAAATTTTGGCTATTATATGGATGCTTATGATGATTACATTATTATAAATAAGTATTTTTGTGAATTACTTGGTGCTGATATTTTGAAGAAGGCTTATTATAGTGGAAATATTAGTATTTTAGAAGATGCATTAAGGGAGATAGATTCTTCAGTTAATGCATCGAGATTTCTTTCCTTACTTGATAAATTTTGTTATACTAATTCAAAAGATGAAAAGACTATGGTTATTAGTGCAATGGAGTTATACTTGGAAAAAGCTGATATTGCTGTTGAAAATAAAGTTTATGCAAGAAATTATATAGAATATCTTAATGGTGATATTGATTTTGTTATGGAAAAGGGATATCTTTCAGAAGAATATATAGAAAAAACGAAGAATGAGTCTTCAGTTTTAAGAAGAATATATAAATAGATTTATAATGTGATATAATTAATGATATTAGAGTAAGAGGTGAGATAATGAAACTAGCTAATTCTTGGCAGGATTATGAAATAATTGATGCATCAAATGGTGAAAAATTAGAAAGATGGAAAGATATTTATTTACTTAGACCAGATCCACAAGTTATTTGGGATAATGGCAATTTAAGGGAAAAGTATAATATGATTAATGCTATATATTATCGTAGTAATAAAGGTGGTGGACACTGGGAAAATATTAAAAAGACACCTGATAGATGGACTATTAATTATAAAAATTTAACTTTTAATATTAAGCAAATGGGTTTTAAACATACGGGACTTTTTCCAGAACAGGCTTATAATTGGGATTTAATGATAGATAAAATAAGAAAATCTAATAGGAAGATTAAGGTATTAAATTTATTTTCTTATACAGGTGGTGCAACGGTTGCTTGTTTGAGTGCTTTAGCAAGTGTTGTCCATGTCGATTCTTCTCGTGGTATGATTGATTGGGCAAAGGAAAATGCCGCATCTTCAGGTGTTTTTGACGGAGATGTTCACTACTTTGTCGATGATGTAGTAAAGTTTGTTAAGAGAGAAATTAGACGAGGAAATAAATATGATGCTATTATTATGGATCCACCAAGTTATGGAAGAGGATCAAATGGTGAGGTTTGGGATATTGAAAAAGATTTATTTAATTTGATTTCTTTATGTTCTAATCTTCTTAGTGATAAACCATTATTTTTCTTGGTTAACTCTTATACAACTGGACTTTCAAAAGAAGTTATTGCAAATATTTTCAAGCTTACTATTTTAAAAAAATTTAATGGAAAAATAGAAACTGATGATATAGGTTTACCTATAAAAATGAGTGATTTAGTACTTCCTTGTGGTATTTATGGTAGGATAGATTTTTATGAATAATCTTGAAGTTTTATATGAGGATAATCATGTTATTGTTGTTTTAAAACCTGCTAATGTTTTGAGTCAAGCTGATGATACTGGAGATATTGACATGTTGAATATTGTCAAAGAATATATAAAGGTTAAGTATAATAAACCTGGTAATGTTTACATTGGTCTTGTTCATAGACTCGATAGACCAGTTGGTGGTATTATGGTTTTTGCTCGAACTAGTAAAGCTGCAGCTAGGCTATCTTTAGAGATAAAAAAGCACAATGTTAAAAAGAAGTATGTAGCCGTTGTTTATGGATTGGTTAAAGAAAAAGATACTTTAATTGATTATTTGAAAAAGTTGGATAATGGAAATACAGTTGTAACAGATGATAAAAATGCTCAGGAATCTGAACTTTCTTATTGTTTATTAGATTATAATAAAAGAAAGAATATTTCTTTAGTAGAAATAAATTTAAAAACTGGTCGTCATCATCAAATTAGAGTTCAATTTGCAAGTCGTAATCATCCCTTAGTCGGTGATTCTCGTTATGGTTATGATGCTAAAAGAACAAATGAATTGGCCTTATTTGCTTATAGTTTAGAATTTGTTCATCCAATTACTAAGAAGGTTATTAGTTTTAGAAGATTACCAGATAGTTTTAGTAATGGTTTTAAAGAGTTTGATATGTCAAGTTTGATAAAAGGATAAAATGTGGTTGCATTATTATTCTTTTTTTGATAAAATTTTAATTGAATAAGATAAGGGAGATGAATTAAATGGATATAAATTTTTTTACAACAATTCCAGGGATTCTAATTGTTTGTGGTGTGATACTTTTAGTAATTGCACTAATTATTTTTGTAGTGTCATCATCAAAAAATAAAAAACCTAAAAAAGAGGAAAGCCAAGTTAAAAATGATAGTAATACTAGTAATTCTATAAATCCATCATTAGCTACTAGTGATGTTAATGTTGGTACTGATACTGTTAATGTTGTGAGTTCAGGTATTAGTGATAATGGTAGCAATGTAACACCTATTGATACAAATAGTGTAAACCAGGTAGGTAATTTGCCAGTACCACCAGTAGTTGATAGTAATGTTAATATGAATATTCCTATTATTTCAGCTTCTAATCCTGCTTTGGATTCTCCAGAAGTACCATCTGTAGCAGCAACTGAAGTAGATACTGGCACTATTTCTCCAGTATCAATTGAACCAGTAGTTGAGCCAGTAATTAACCAGGCACCAGAAGTTGTACCAGTTGTTCCATCACCAGTAATTGATGATGTGATACCAGCAGTTCAACCTGTTGAAAATATCAATACTGTAGATACAATATCAACAGATGTTATTGCTCCAGTTCAAAGTGTTAATGATAATTTATCTGATACTTCTAATCTAGGAAATAATCAAGTTTCTGTATATGGAGGTGTCAATCCAACTGATTCAATTAAAACAGTAGAGGAAGTAAAACCTGTTATTTATGGTGGAAATGATCCTCTTGAAGCAACACAAAAAATTCCAGTTGTAGAAGAAAGTCATATACCATATGGTGGTAATGTAACACCAATTCCACCAGTTGAAATACCATCTGTTGTAAGTCAAGTACCAGATGCAAGTATTCCAGAAGTTGTTTCTATACCTGATATTCAACCAATTCCTACTGTTAATCCAGTTGAAGTTAATAATGGTGTTGAAGAAGCAGAAGAATTATAGTTTTTTATATTAAGTGTAAACTAAATTGACGATTTTTACGTTAATTTAGTTTTTTTTTGTTAATTTATTGTAAATTTTTTTAGTTTATGGTATCCTTTATATTAGGAGGATAGTAAAATGAAGTTTAGTAAAAATAATAAAAATATGGTAATGCTAGCTGTTTTATTAATAGCAGTTTTGATAATGATTGGTACAAGTTATGCTTTATGGCAGATAACATTACAACAAACTGATACAAATGTTATAACAAGTGGTTGTTTTAAGGTTAGTTTTAAAGATAACAATCCAATAAATTTACAAAATGCTTTTCCTATTACAGATGATGAAGGAAAAAAACTTATTCCATATCAGTTTACACTAACAAATAATTGTTCAAGTTATGCTAATTATCAGGTTAATCTTGAAGTGTTAGATAATACTACTATCAGTAATGATAATTATATTAAAATGATGCTTCAGGAGAAAAAGCCAATTTTGTTAACTTCTAATGATTTAATTGATGTTACTTTAAATAATGCTGTTAAATCTTATAAGCTTGAAACAGGTTTTTTAAGTGAGAATGAGGAAAAAACATTTAATTTAAGACTATGGTTAGATGAGGAGACTCCAACAACAGAAGAAGTTATGAATAAAATTTTTAATAGTAAAGTAACTATTATTACAAGTCATCAAAAGAATGCTCCAACTTTTTCAGAAGCTGTTACGACATGTGGTAACAATGGTTATGATGCTAAAACTTGTATGTTAGAGAATAGTAAATATGATACTACTAATTTAATTAAAGATGGTACTGTCGATGATAATTTAAGATTTGTTGGGAAGAATCCAGATAATTATGTGTTATTTAATGGTCAAAAATGGAGAATTATTGGAGTAATGAATAACATTGAAGGTAGTGATGGTACAAAGGATTCAAGAATTAAGCTTCTTAGTAAAGAAAGTGTTGGAAAGATGTCATGGAATGCATCTTCACAACAATTGGAAAATGGTTTAGAGGAAGGAAATATGGGTGTTGGACTTAATGAATGGAGTCAAGCAGACATGATGAAGGTTTTAAATCCTGGTTATGAAAGTGAGGCAATCGGTGGTAGCCTTTATTGGAATAAGCAAAGTGGTACTTGTTATTATGGAGAAAATAATGCAACCACTGCTTGTGATTTTACTGTAACAGGTTTGAATGAAGAAAGTAAATCATATATAGATAATGTCGTGTGGAATACTGGTAGTAATACTGTTGGAGAAACTGTGGATACTCTTACTCCTAATACATTTTATCAGGCTGAAAGAAGTGATAAAGGTGGTAAACAATGTGATACATCACATATGTTTTGCACAGATAAGGTTGATAGAACTACAAAATGGACTGGAAGGGTTGGCTTAATGTATCCATCAGATTTTGGATATGCTACAAGTGGAAGTACGACTACTCCTAGAAATACGTGTATAAATACTTCGATGAGAAAGCAGTGGCAGGGAAAAGCTGATTGTTATAATAATGATTGGATATTTGACGGTGTTTTTCACTGGACAATGATGCCATATGCTGATCCAAGTGTTGCTGCATATGTTATTAGAATTTGGGAGAATGCTGATCTTATGGAGGCTGCTTCAGGATTTGGTAATGGTTATGGACAAACTCATCCAGCAATTTATTTAAAACCATCTACTATGATTAAGTCAGGTACTGGTACATTTGATGATCCATATATTTTGAGTCAATAAATATAAATAGAACCAAAAGCTAAAACTAAAAAATTTAGCTTTTTTTTACAAGGAAAATCTTTAAATATATAAATATCAATATTTAAGATGATATAGGAAAAATAGATATTACTTTGATAGTTGAGTTTATAATCATTATTTTTATAAGAATAGTGTTTATGTTTATTGATTATTAATTTAAGTAGAATGTTAAACAAGATACTATGATATTCTTTTTATAAAATTTTTTGTTCTTTATTAAGACAGGAATAATTAATTTTTACTTTCATATATTTTATTGTAGAAAGGAATGATATAATATATATGGAAACATTAAAAGTTTCATCTAAATCTAGTCCAAATAGTGTTGCAGGTGCTTTAGCTAATGTAATGCGTGAAAAAGGAAGTGTAGAAATACAAGCAATAGGTGCAGGTGCTTTGAATCAGGCAATTAAGGCAATAGCAATTGCTCGTGGTTTTGTTGCTCCATCTGGTAAGAATTTGGTATGTACACCAGCTTTTACTGATATTGTTATAGATGGTGAGGAGAAAACAGCAATTAAATTAATAGTTGATGCTATTTAATAATACTATAAGTTAGTTAAGATATGATATAGATTATTAATCTGTATCTTTTTTGTTTGTTTTCTTAAAAAAATTTTGTTATACTTTTAATAGGTGATGATAGATGACGGCACTTGTTATAATTCACTATAATGATTACGATTCTACTAAAAATTTATTGATTAATGTTAAAGATTATAAAGCAATTGATTATGTTCTAGTAGTTGATAACTGCTCAAGTGATGACTCTTATAAGAGATTACTTGAATTTGAAACAAAAAAAGTAGAAGTAATTAAAACCCTTAAAAATGCTGGATATTCTAGTGCTATAAATTATGGTTGTAAATATTTAATAGAAAAATTTGGAGATATTAATCTAATTATTTCAAATTCAGATATTGTTATAAATAAAAATAGTGATATTAAAAGACTTAGTATGGTACTTGATAGTAGTAGTTCTTATGCAGTTATTGCACCAGTTATTATTGAAAAAAAGACTTTAAATAGAGGATGGAAGATACCAAAACCATTTATTGAAGTACTCTTAAATATTCCTTATTTTCATCGTTATGTAAGAAGAAAATTTGTTCATTATAATGATAAACATTTTAATAGTGAGTTTTCTGTAGTTGAAGCTGTTAGTGGATGTTTTTTTATGATAAAGTCTTCAGTGTTAGAGAAAATTGATTTTTTAGATGAAAATGTGTTTTTGTATTATGAAGAAAATATTTTAGGAAAAAAAATAGAAAAACTTGGTAAGAAAGTAATTATTGATAATGGTGTTATAGTTGTACATAATCATTCTGTTTCAATTGATAAAAATATGAAAAGAATAAAGAAGTATAAGGAACTAAAAAAGAGTCAATATTATTTTCAGTGCAATTATAATAAAGCTAATTTAATAGAGAGAGTATTACTTAAAGTTAGTTCATGTTTAAGTACTATTATGTATTCTATTTTGTATTTTGTTAAGGATTTATTTAAATAACTATGTGTGTTATAATAGTTATGTTATAATTAATTATATGAAGTATGGAGGTTTTGAAATTTGAAAGGTATAATTTTAGCGGGTGGGTCTGGTACTAGACTTTATCCGATTACAGAGGGTATTAGTAAACAGTTAATACCAATTTATGATAAACCGATGATTTATTATCCGTTATCAATTTTAATGCTTGCTGGTATTAGGGATATTCTTTTAATTACAACAAAGGAAGATCAGCCTGGATTTAAGCGGCTTTTTGGTACTGGTAGGCAGTTTGGTTTAAATTTAGAGTATATTATTCAACCATCACCTGATGGACTTGCTCAAGCTTTTACGTTAGGTAAAGATTTTGTTTTAAATGATACGTGTGCAATGATATTGGGAGATAATATTTTTTACGGAAATGATCTTGTTAAGAAGTTAAATGATGCAAGGAAAAATGCCGATAAAGGATATGCAACAATTTTTGGCTATCAAGTAGCTGATCCAGAGAGATTTGGAATTATGGAAATTGATTCAAATAATAATGTGTTGTCTGTTGAAGAAAAGCCTAAATTACCAAAGAGTGATTTTGCAATTACTGGTCTTTATTTCTATGATAATAGTGTAGTTGATAAAGCTTTTAAGATTAATAAGTCTATTAGAGGAGAATACGAAATTACTGATTTAAATAGGATGTATTTGGATGAAGGAAGACTAAAAGCTGAACTTTTAGGTGGTGGATATGCTTGGTTTGATACAGGGCTTACTGATAGTTTGCTAGATGCAAGTAATACTATTAAAACTCTTCAAAAATTAAGGGCTTCTATAATCAGTTGTCCAGAGCAAATTGCTTATAAATTGGGATGGATAAATAGGGAAGAATTATTAAAAAGAGCTAATTTAATGAAGAAAAATGATTATGGAAAGTATTTGATGAAGGTTTATGAAAAAAATTAGTTCTTTGTAAAAAAGGTTATAGGTTGTTTTGGTAGTGTACATATGAAATATAAAATATTGATATGTTATAAATTTTAAGAATGTTTTAGAAGTAATAAGGAGAATTAAGTATGAGTAAAAAAAGCATGATAGTCGAATGGACTTGTAAAAATAAAAAAATGGGCTTTATTGTTTTAGGCATTTTTTTTGTTGCTATGTTGATTTTACATAATTTTGTAGAATTATATGGGGATGATTTTTGGTATGGGACGTATAGCCACCTTAATTTATTTAAATGTGTTACTGAAACTGCAAATTTGTATTTAGTATCTAATGGTAGGTTAGTAGTAAATATCTTAATTAGTATATTTTTATATGGTAATGTATTTGTTTGGAGAGTTGTTCATCCTATCTTATTAACACTATTTATATACGTCATTGCCAAAATTTTGTCTAATGATAATTTTAGTTTTAATGTGTCAGTAATTTTGGGATGCGTTTTCTTTATGATGATAGATGTGTTAGTATCACAGGAAGCTATATATTGGTTAACTGGTTCATTAAATTATATAATTCCTACATTTTTAATATTATTACATTTTTATTTATTTAATAGTTATGTAACTAATAAAAACAGCTTTTTTAGAAAGAATAATTTAGGCTTTTTATTACCATTAATTGCAATTTTTACAACAATGCAGGTTGAGCAATCATCATTTGTTAGTTGTGGATTAGTAATTTTATTGTTAGGATATCGTTTCTTTTTTAAGAAAGAAAAATTGGATATGGTTATGATTTTAGATTTACTTGTTAATATTGCTTGTTTTTTACTAATTGTATTTGCACCTTTAAGTTTGAGTAGACTTGGTGTAGAGCAAGCTCAGAGTCAATCACAATTTACAGTTATAACACATAATTTAAAGTACTTTGTTCAATTGTTTTTTACATATAGACCTTATCAGATATTTAATATTATATATTTATTCTTCTTAACTGTATCATTATCTAATAAATTTAAGAAAGATAGTAAGTTACATAAAGGATATTTATTACTTTCAATGATGGCTATTTTTGCATTTATTACAATTATGTTGAAATCATCTATTGGAAATCAATTTGTGTTTAGAGAGTTTATTTTTGATAATTTTATTAAGTTTTCGTTAGTGGCGTTTGCAATAATTGTTTTCTTTGGTAGTCAAGTAATTTATTGCTTTTATACTTTTAAAGAGAAAAATCCTTATCCATCTATATTTTTACTATCAGGATGGTCAGTTCAATTAATGATGATTTGTGTTCCAACTATGGGATATAGAACAACACTTATTACACATTGTATGTTATGGCTTGTTTTATTTCCAATTATAATTGATATTTTACGTAGTAAGAAAAAGAATAATGACAGATTATTTTTTAATGCAACTTTTATACTTTGTATAGCTTTTTTTGCTTTCTTTTATCAGTGGTGGTATCATGTTGATGGCTATTCTAAAAATAGTAAAATACTTAGAGAAAATGAAAGAATTGTGCTTCAGTATAAAAAAGAAAATTATAAAGGTATAGATAAAATAGAATTGATGCTTCCAGAAACGCAAGCTTATCGTTGGATGATGCCTTATGAATCTGAAGGTCATAAAAGAGTGTTTAGAGAATTCTATAATATTCCTGCTGATGTGGAAATTCAATATTTAGATAAAGAATCTAATGTGGTAATAACGTTTTAATTATAGGAGGTAACTAATATGAAATTAAATTTAGATTTTTATAAGGGAACAGATGAGTATAGTGATGGTGATATAGAGGATACAATATTAAAGTTTATAAAAAAATATCCTGATAATTTAGAAAAAGCTTTTTTGGAAAATGAAGAGTGGGCTATATTTTATCATTTGTCTTCACTAAGAAAAAATTCTATTAGTTGGTATCCTTTTAAATCCAACTGCACTATTTTAGAAGTTGGTGGAGGAATGGGAGCAATTACTGATACATTATGCAAAAAGGCAAAGAAGGTAACCAGTATTGAACTTTCTAAGAGGAGAGCAACAGCTATTGAGATGAGAAATGAAAAAAATAATAATTTAGAAATTATTGTTGGAAATTTTAATGATATAGTTTTAAAAGAAAAATATGATTATATTTTATTAAATGGTGTTTTTGAGTATGCACAGTTATATGTTGATTCTGAGCAACCATATGTTGATTTTTTAAATAAGTTAAAAGATAATTTAAAAGATGACGGAAAGATATTGATAGCTATAGAAAATAAGTTTGGTTTGAAATATTGGTGTGGAGCAGGTGAAGATCATACTGGTCTTCCATATGATGGGATAAATGATTATGTTAATTCTAATTTTGCTAGGACTTTTAGTAAAGAAGAATTAAGTACAATTGCAAAACATTGTCATTTAAATGCTAATTTTTATTATATGTTTCCAGATTATAAATTTCCAAAGATAATATATACAGATGAAGCATTAGAGAAAAATGTGTTTCTAGATTATTCTCCATATTATTATAGAAAAATGGATTTATTCGTTAATGAAAAAAATGTTTATAAAGAAATATATAATAATAAAATGATTCCTTTTTTTGCAAATTCTTACTTTTTGGAATTATCTAATACTGTAACACCAAAGCAAATAGAATTTGTAAAATATAATAATGATTATAGAAAAAAAGAATACGATATATTTACGTATTTAAAAGATAACATGGTTTATAAAGAGGCTAATAATTCATTAGCTAAGGCTAAAATACATGAAATTTTAAGTATTAATAAATATTTAAAGGATAATTCTATCGATGTAGTGGATGTAGAAAAGGATAAGGAAAAAATTTTTTCTTTGTATGTACAGGGGCAAAATTTGGAAGATAAAATAAATCATCTTTATTCAGTTGGTGAAATAGATTCCATTATGTGTATATATGATAATATTTTTGAGTTGATAAAAAAAGCAGGTGGCAAGACTGTTAATAATTTAAAGAATAATATTTTTTCTAAATATGGAATAAAACTCAATAAAGATGAATATGCAAATTTACATTTTTTGGCAAATGGAGTTATTGATATTATTCCTAGTAACATTATAGAAAAAGATGATAAGTATGTATTGTTTGATCAAGAATGGATGGAGAAAAATGTTCCAATTGAATATATAATGTATCGTGGTATTATTACAACAATTGGTAAGATTAATGATAAGTATGATTTAACAAAATTATTATTTAAAAGATATGATATTAATTATGAATTGATGAATGAGTTAGATCAGAGATTTTTAAGCCATATTCACAGTGAAGAATATAGTGTTCATGTACATTATTATAATAATGTTGAAGTAATAGATAATGTGAATGATTTATTACATATGAGATATGATTATCCATTATTAAAAGAAGATAATCAAGTAATGAAAGATACTATAAAAAATTTAAAAGATGAAAATGATAGGTTACTTTATAATTTTAATTTAGTGTTAAACTCAAAAGGATGGAAGATGCTTGAAAGGCTTAGAAAATTAAAAAGGTGGTAAAATGAAAAAAAATAAGGATTTTGCAATAAAAGTATGTGATGTATCTAAAACATTTAAGTTAAAATATGATAGGCATAGTACTTTGAAAGAAAAAATAGTATTTTGGAAAAATAATAAAACAGAATTTCATACAGTTTTAAATAATGTGAATTTGGAGATAAAAAAAGGTGAAACAATTGCTTTGATCGGTACAAATGGTAGTGGAAAAAGTACTTTGTTAAAATTAATGACAAAAATTATTTATCCAACAAGTGGTAAGATATTAACAAATGGAAAATTAACTTCTTTACTTGAACTGGGTGCTGGGTTTCATCCTGATTTTACTGGAAGAGAAAATATTTATTTTAATGCTTCAATTTTTGGATTAACTGCTGCTGAAATTGATAGTAGGGTAGAAAAAATTATAGAATTTTCTGAATTAAGAGAGTTTATTGATAGTCCAGTTAGAACTTACTCTTCTGGAATGTATATGAGACTTGCTTTTTCTGTAGCAATTAATGTGGATGCGGAAATTCTGTTAATTGATGAAATTTTAGCAGTTGGTGATCAACATTTTCAAGATAAATGTTTTAGTAAACTTCATGAATTGAAAAATAGCAATAAAACGATAGTTATTGTAAGTCATAGTCTTGGTGCAATAAAGCAATTGTGTGATCGAGCTATATGGATTTATGATGGTCAGGTAAGAATGGATGATGTCTGTGATAAAGTTGTCGATGAATATTTGAAAGTGTGTGGTTAATTATGATATATAAGTTATATGAATATAGACAATTGTTAAAAAGTAATGTAAGAAAAGAAATTAGGGGAAAATATAAAGGTTCTTTTTTGGGTGTATTGTGGTCATTTGTTAATCCTTTATTGATGACTTTGATTTATGCAATTGTTTTTCCCTTTATATTAAAAAATTCTCAAGAACATTATGTTACATATTTAGTAATAGGTATTTTACCTTGGAATTTTTTTACTACGGTTATTGCACAGGGAACTACAACTATTTTATGTAATGCAGGTATTATAAAGAAAGTGTATTTTCCACGGGAAATATTACCAATTTCTGTTGCTACAAGTGGTCTTATTAATTTTATAATCTCTTTTCCTATTATTTTAATTTTTCTTTTAGTAAGTGGAATCGGTTTTAGTTATTATATACTATTTGTACCGTTAATTATTTTGACTGAATATATATTTTTACTAGGTATTATTTTTATTACTAGTGCCATTGAGGTTTATATAAGGGATGCTGAGTATATTATAAACTTCTTTATAAATATGCTGTTTTACGCTACTCCTGTACTTTATTCAGCTGATTTATTTCCTAAGAAAATGTCTTGGATATTTAAATTTAATCCAATGGCAACTATCATAGAAAGTTTTAGAGACGTATTATTTTATAAATCGATGCCACCTATTAAAATGTTGTTAATAGTATTATTTATGTGTATTGTTTTATTACTTATTGGAATTAAAATTTTTCAAAAATTAGAAAGAGGATTTGCAGAGGAAGTATAATTGTTATTTATTGAGGTGATTAAATGAGATTTTCAGAAAAGGAATTACTTAATAGAAAAAAAATCTATTATCAAAATGTTAATATTAAATGTTTAGAAAATAAAATAATTGAGCTTCAAAATGAGATTAATAAAAGAGATATTATATTAAATTCAAAAAGTATTAAGTTACTGAATAAACTACGTGAATTAATTTTTAAAGTTAGGGTTTTTGTTAAAAATAAATTTGGAATTAGAAAAAAGAAACAATCAATAGCAAGTTCTTATAATGTTTTTGATTATTTTCCACTTAATTTAGAAACTAAATCAAATGAGGTAATTCAGAAAATGGCTACAGATATTAAACCACTTGCATTTTATTTTTTAGATGATTATGCAAATGGAAATGATATATCTTGGACTAAGATAACAGATGTAAAACCCAAACATAAAAATCATTATCAGCCAAGGAGACCTTCTGTTGATTTTGGCTATTATGATTTAAGTATTTCTACATTAAGAAAACAAACATCAGTAGCAAAACAACATGGTATTTATGGTTTTTGTTATATGTATAAACTAAAAGATAAGAATCATAAAAAATTCTTAAATAAGATGTTATCATCTAATATTGATATGCCTTATGTAATTTGTTTAGATATTTCTAATGAAAACTTAGAAAATGATAAAAATTTAAATTTATTTATAGATGAAATTTATCCATATTTGATAGATGAGAGATATATTAAAATTAATGGTACTCCTATTTTAATGTTTAATGATACCGTTTTACTTGATGATTTTTGTAAAATTATAACTAATATTAGAAATCTTTTAAAAAAGAAAAATATTGATGTATTAATATGGCAAGATAAAGATTTGAATGATTCAAATCAGGCAAATTTGGATTATATAGATGGTGAATTTCAATTTTATTTTGATGAGGAGTCTGTTCTTCCAAAGGATCCATTAAATTTGTATGATTACGATTTGGTATCAAAATGTGTAAAAAAGAATTATCGTTTGCATGCTTCAATATTACCATATTATTATTCTGTTTCTTTACCTGTTGATTTTTCTTTATTACAATGTGTAAATCCTAGAATTAATTATAATTTTAATGTCGATAATTTTTCTTTTTATGTTAATGAGGTAATTCGTCAAACGAGAGATACTCATGATGAGGGTGATAGATTTATTTTTATTAACTCATGGAATAATTGGAAAATTGGTAATTATTTAGAACCAGATAATGATAGAGGATACAGTTATTTAAATGCATTTTCTAAAACTTTCTATGGGGTTCCATTAAATGATAATTATACTTTGATTGATAAAAATACTCCTAAATTACGAACTTTAAAAAATAAGAAAATTGCAATTCAAATACATTTATTTTATACTGATTTGATTGAGGAAATTTGTAGTTATTTGAAAAATATTCCATATGATTTTGATTGTTATATCTCTACTGATACAAATGATAAAAAAGTCTTAATAGAAAAAGGTTTTTCTGAATTATTAAAGTGCCATAAGGTCGTTGTTGATGTTTTTGAAAATCGTGGAAGAGATATCTTACCATTTTTGTTACAAATGAAGCAGGAAATAGGTAATTATGATTATGTATGTCATATTCATACAAAAAAGACTGTAACTAATAATCATGGCAAACGATGGAGAAAATATTTATACAATAATTTATTTGGTTCTCGTGAAATAGTAGAAAGTATTTTTTATCTATTTGAACATAATCAAAATCTTGGATTAATTTTTCCGTGTATATATAGTGATGTTGTTAATGATTGTACTATTGTTGGAAATGAAGTTTTTATGCATGACTTAGCAAACAGATTAGATATTTCGGTAGATGGAATAAAAGATGGAATGATATTTCCAGCTGGTAGTATGTTTTGGTTTAAAACTGAAGCCATACGAAAATTATTTGAAATAGGGTTAAATGAGAAGGATTTTCCAGATGAAAGTAGTCAGGTTGATGCAACATATGCTCATGCTATTGAAAGAATGTTTTGTTATATTGCAGAGCAAAATGGTTATGATTCATTGCAAATTATGGGCAAATTTGATTTAGAGGAGGATATTTAATTTTGAAAGGTAATATTTTATATATTGTACATCAATGGATTGATGTTTCTAATTATGACAGTACATCAATTGGTGGGACAACTCTTCATATTTTAGACATTGTAAATAAAATAAAAGATGAATATAATTGTTTTGTTTTATATCATGCAAATGGATTTTATAATTTAGCCGTATATCAAAATGGTTCTGCTAACTTTTTTGACTTAGGATTTTCTGTAAAATCTAATCTGTTTGATTGTTATGATGAAGATTATGAAAAAATGTTATTAGAGTTAATTGATAAATTAAAAATTGATTTTGTACATATTCATCATTTGTTGGGGCATACTTATAATATTTTAAATGTGTTAAAGTCAAAAAAAATTAAAACAGTTATTACGTTACATGATTATTTTTTAATTTGTCCTAGGGTCAATATGTTATATAAAAATCAAGATTATTGTAATTTAACATCTATAAGTTGTTGTGAGAAGTGTTTTGATAATGAGTTTGATTTTAAGACTAGAAACAAGATTGTTGGAGATTTATTTAATTATGCTGATACTATAATTGTACCTAATAAAACCGTTGAAAAGCTATATAAAAAAATCCATGCTGATTTTAATTACAAATTAATTGAACATGGTAGTGATTTAGTGCAAATTAAGCCAGTTAATTTTAATAACAACAAACTGAATGTAGCCTTTGTTGGATGGCTTACATATTTAAAAGGAAGTGATATTGCTAAATTGGTTATTCAAAATTCGAATCCAAGGGAATATTCATTTCATCTATTTGGTTTGTCAGATGATCCATTTTTTAATCAAAATACAAAAAACTATCAATATCATGGGGAGTATAAGAGAGAAAATCTAGCACATTTATTAAGAAAAAACAAAATTGATGTGGTGTGTTTATTAACTAGATGTCCAGAAAGTTATTGTTATACATTATCGGAAGTATTGAGTGCTGGTATTCCAGTAATAGGATTTGATATTGGAGCAATTGGTGAGAGAATAAAAAGGTTAAATGTTGGATGGACTATTTCACTTAAATCTAAAGAAATAGGGGTTTTAAATAAATTATGGGAAATAAAATCCAAACCATCTATGTATCAAAAATGTTTAAAGTCTTTTAGTAAATTACAGCTTCCTACTACAGAACAGATGATTGATCAGACATTAAATGAGTATAAGACTCTTATGACTAGTAATATAATTGATAATGAATGGAGTTTAGAAGAATTAAATAAAGTTTCATTTCCAATTACACAAATAAAAATAATTAAAAAGAAAATTAAATGTAATAATATTATATCTATTTTAAAAAGAAGAATTCCATATTCAATAAAACGTCCAGTTTATTTAGTTATTCAAAAATTAAAAAATAAGAGAGGTAAGAGATAAGTATGAAAAAGAAACAAAAAGAAGATATAGTTGTTTACACATCTATTTGTATGAATTATTTACCAAAGGCATTAGTTCTTGGTGAATCTTTGAAAAAGCATAATCCAGATATAAAGTTTTATGTTGTATTATTAGAAAGGAGTATTCCAAAAGAAGTAACTAATGATATGTATAAAATAATAGATAAAATTATTTTAGCTAAAGATTTGGGTTATGAAGATTTTGATAAATTTATTTTTAAACATTCAATTGTTGAAGCCTCAACATCAGTTAAGGGACAAGCACTTGTTTATTTATTAGAAAATGTAGCTAATAAAGTTATGTATATTGATCCTGATATAAAGGTTTATAATAAATTTGATAAATTGAAAGATTTATTAAATAAGCATGATATTATTTTGACTCCACATCTTACAATACCAGAAATTAAAGAACAAGATATTAGAAATAATGAATTGTGTGCTTTACAACATGGAGTGTACAATTTGGGATTTGTTGCTGTTAATGGAAGAGATGAGGGAATTAAATTTGCTAAATGGTGGAGAGATAGACTTCATTTATATTGTTATGATGATATTCCTAATGGTATTTTTACTGATCAAAGATGGGTTGATCTTGCACCAGCATATTTTGATTGTTATATATTAAAAGATTTAGGACATAATATGGCCCCATGGAATCTTTCTACACGCAAATTGTATGATGTTAATGGTAAATTATTAGTAAATAAGAAAGATGAATTAGTTTTTTTCCATTTTTCAGGTTTTGATAGTGGTGCAAATCTTTCAGTTTTTAGTAATTATATAGCTGATAAAAATGCTATTGAATTTTCATTACGTGATGAGTATGTAGAAGATTTAAATCGTATGGAACAGGGATTATTGGGATCTTATTGTTGGTCTTATTCTTTATATGAAAGTGGAGAAAAGATAGATACATATGTTAGAATTTTGTATCGTGATAGGAAATTTTTTAATGAAATAGAAGAATCTCCGTTTTCAATGAGCAATGAATATTTTAAAAATCTATTTGGTGTAAATGAAGTTACGAAAGTAGAGAAAACGGGAATTAAAAATACCAAAATTTATAATTTTTTAAGAAAATGTAAGCATAAAATTTTTAGATAATGAAAAATTTATCTTATAAAATATAATATTTGCAAGCATAAAATGAAGGGATGGAAACTTTTTATGAAAATAGCGGGTGTAGTTACTCTTTATAATCCAGATGATGATATAATTGATAATATAAATTCTTATTTAGATGATATTGATAAACTTTATGTAATTGATAATTCTAATAATTCGAATGAGAAGAAATTACCTACAAACAAGAAAATTGAGTATTTTCCAAATTATGAGAATTTGGGAGTTGCAAAGGCATTAAATATCGGTGCAAAATATGCTATTAAAGATAAATGTCAATGGTTACTTACAATGGATCAAGATAGTAGATTTAAAAAAGGTGATGTAGGAAGAATGATTTCTTATATAAAAGAAAATGATTGTAGTTTGGTTGGTATAGTTACTCCTTGGCATGTTATTAATACTGTTATTGTTAAACCTAAAGAAGAAATTGATCATCCCTTTGAAGTTATGACTTCTGGAAATATTATAAATCTTGATGCATATCAGAAAGTTAAAGGTTTTAAGGACTGGTACTTTATAGATGATATTGATATTGAATATTGTATGAATTTAAATGTTCATGGATATCATATTGATCGTTTGAATTATATAGAACTTGCTCATGATTTAGGTGATATTAAATTAAAACATCTTTTGGGAAGAAATTTTGTTTGTAGTAATCATAACTATATTAGAAGATATTACATGGTTAGAAATACTTTTTATTTGAATCAAGAATATCATGAGAGATTTCCTGATTATTGTAATTTTTTGAAAAGAGGACTTAGAGGTCAGCTTCAAAATATTATTCTTTTTGAAAAAGATAAATATAAAAAAATTAGAAATATGATAAGAGGATATCGTGATTATAAAAACAATGTGAAGGGTGTTTATCCATACCATAATTAGTTTTATTGATTTTATGTTGTGTAAAAAGACGTAAATAATTGCGTTTTTTTTTTGTTTTCTTGAGGTTTTTATGATTTTCTTCTATAATGTAGTTAGGTGGTATACATGAAGAAGCTTACAATCCTTTCTTTGCACTTAGGATATGGTGGAATTGAGAAATCTGTTATTAGTTTGGCTAATTTACTTAGTGATGCTTATAAAGTAAAAATTGTTTCAGTTTATAAATTGTATGATGAGCCAGCTTTTTCAATTAATTCTAAAGTAGAAATTAACTATTTAATTGAAAACCATAAACCAAATAGGGAAGAATGGAAAAATGCAATTAGAAAAATTAAACCTATTAAATTTATTAAAGAGAGCTATGAGGCAATTGTTACTTTATTTCTTAGAAAAAGAAGAACAATTGAGGCAATTAAAAGCTTAGATAGTGATATTGTTATTTCTACTAGAGATATTTTTAGTAATTGGTTAGGTGAATATGGAAAAAAAAGTATGTTAAAAGTAGCTTGGGAACATAATCATCATCATGGTAATGAGAAATATTCTAAAAAAATTGTTAAATCTTGTAAGAAAATGGATTATTTGGTATTAGTATCTGAGTCTTTGAGAGCATTTTATAAAAAGAAGTTAAAGTCTAGTAAATGTAAATGTGTTTACATTCCTAATATTTTAGATAATGTTCCAGAAAAATTATCTAATCTTTCAGAAGAAAGATTAGTGTCAGTAGGACGTCTTTCACGTGAGAAGGGTTATGATGATTTAATTGAAGTATTTAAACTTGTTCATGATAAGCGTCCTTCTTGGAGACTTGATATTATTGGAGATGGTGCTCAGAAAAATTTGGTGTGTGATAAGATTTATATGTATGGTTTAAATGATTTTTGTACAGTTCATGGATTTCAAAAGAGAGGCTACATTGATGATATTTTAAATAATAGTTCAATTTACTTAATGACATCTTTTACAGAATCATTTGGACTTGTTTTAATAGAAGCAATGAGCCATGGTATACCGTGTGTAGCATTTAGTAGTGCAGAGGGTGCTAATGATTTGATTGAAAATGATCAAAATGGTTATTTGGTTACTAATAGAGATAAAGAAAAAATGGCTGAGGTAATTATTAAAATGATTGATGATAAGTCTTTAAGAGTGAGACTTGGAAAAAATGCAAGAGAAGTTAGTTTGAGATATACAAAAGATAGAGTAAAAAAAGATTGGGTTAAGTTACTAAAGAGGTGAGTTATTTGAAAAAAGTAATGTTTATATCATCAACAGGAGGCCATTTAACAGAATTACTTCAGTTATCTAGTATGTTTTCTAAATATGATTCATATTTGATAACTGAAAAGACAGCTAGTAATTTAAAACTTAAAACTAGATATAAAAATGTTAATTATTTACTTTATGGAACAAAGGATCATTTATTTTCATATCCATTTAAGTTATTATTTAATTGTTTTAAAAGCTTATATCTTTATATTAAAATAAAACCTGATTTTATTATCACAACTGGAGCTCATACGGCAGGTCCTATGTGTTGTTTGGGAAAAATATTTGGAAGTAAAATAATTTATATTGAAACTTTTGCTAATATTCATACAAGAACAGTGACAGGAAGGCTAATTTATAAGTTTGCTGATTTATTTTTAGTTCAATGGGAGTCCATGTTAGAATTGTATCCAAAAGCTATTTATAAGGGGTGGGTTTTCTAATGATATTTGTTACTCTTGGAACACAGGATAAAAGCTTTGATAGAATTTTAAAAGAGATAGATAAGTGTATAAAGAATGGAGTTATTAAAGATAAAGTAGTAGTGCAGGCAGGATATACTAAATACAAGTCAGATAATATGGAAATTTTTAGTGAAGTTTCAAAAGATGAGTTTGAGAAGTTGATGCAGGAATGTGATTTACTTATTACACATGGTGGTGTTGGAAGTATTTTTGATGGTTTAAAAAGAGGTAAAAAAATAATTGCAGTGCCAAGATTAAAAAAGTATAATGAGCATACTAATAATCATCAACTAGAAATAGTTTCTGAGTTTTCTAAAGCTTCTTACTTACTTGCTTTAACTAATATAACAATGTTACCAAAACTTTTAGAAAAAGCAAAAACTTTTAAACCAAAAAAATATAAAAGTAATAATGAGAAATTTGTTTCTTATTTGGAGGATTACGTGGATAGAAATGAGAAGAATAGTTTAAAATCAGTATTTAATAGATATCGTGAAGTTTTAATGTATATTATATTTGGTATATTAACGACTGTTGTTAGCTTGGTTGTTTATTATGCTCTTGTTTATACAGTATTAAATCCAGATATGGCATTAGAATTACAAACTGCTAATATTATATCATGGATTGCTGGTGTTACTTTTGCGTATATTACTAATCGGAAGTTTGTTTTTGAAAGTAAAAATAATAATAAAATTAAGGAAGTATCTAATTTTGTTTTAGCAAGAGTTTTGACATTAGTTTTGGATATGTTAATAATGTTTATTTTTGTTACTTGGCTAGGTTTTAGTGATAAGATATTTAAACTTGTTTCACAAGTAGTGGTAATAGTTTTAAATTATGTATTTAGTAAATTGTTTGTTTTTAAGAAGGATTAGTGAATTTTATGAAAAAAGGTAATGTTTTATATATAGTAGTTCCTTGTTATAATGAAGAAGAGGTTCTTTTAGAGACTACTAAGAGATTAAAAGAAAAACTAGATGATTTAATTGATAATAAAGTGATTTCTAAAAATAGTAAGGTTATGTATGTAAATGATGGTTCTAAAGATAAAACTTGGGAATTAATTGAAGAGATTAGTCAAAATGATAAATTGTTTACTGGTATTTCTTTATCACGTAATAGAGGTCATCAAAATGCTTTACTTGCTGGGTTAATGACAGCTAAAAATTATGCCGATGTTGTAATAAGTATGGATGCTGATTTACAAGATGATATTAATGCAATTGATATGATGCTTAATAAGTATTATGATGGATGTGATACTGTTTATGGTGTTAGAAGTAGTAGAAAAAAAGATACTTGGTTTAAAAAAACAACAGCTTTGTCATTTTATAAATTTATGAAGATGATGGGTGTTGATATTATTTATAATCATGCTGATTATCGTCTTACTAGTAAAAGAGTTTTAGAAAGTTTTTCGGATTATAAAGAAATTAATTTATTTTTAAGAGGAATTTTTCCACTTGTTGGATGTAAATCTGATGTAGTATATTATGAAAGGCATGAGAGGTTTGCAGGTGTTAGTAAATATCCGTTAAAGAAGATGTTAAATTTTGCTTGGGATGGAATTACTTCTTTTAGTGTAAAACCAATAAGATTAGTTTTAGGACTTGGTATTTTACTTTTTGTTACTAGTATAATTATGATAATTTATTGTGTTATTGTAAAATTACTTGGCCAAACTGTTACTGGTTGGACATTTCTTGCTTGTTCTATTTGGATGCTTTCAGGAGTTCAGATGTTATCACTTGGAATAATTGGAGAATACGTTGGAAAGGTTTACAGTGAAGTTAAAGGTAGACCTAGATATATAATTTCTAGAAATTTATTAGAGGAAAAATAGTTGAGAGGTGAAGTAGTTATGAAAAAAATTACACTTGTTGTTCCTTGTTATAATGAGGAAGAGTCACTGCCTTTGTATTATAAGGAAGTTGATAAGGTTTCAAAGGAAATGAAAAATGATGCCTTATTTGAATTTTTATTTGTGAATGATGGTTCTAAGGATAAAACATTAGATATACTTAGAAAAATGGCCAGTAAGGATAAAAGGGTTAGATTTATATCTTTTTCACGTAATTTTGGAAAAGAGGCTGCAATGTTTGCTGGACTTTATAATGCAACAGGGGATTATGTTACAATAATGGATGCTGATTTACAAGATCCACCATCTTTATTAAAGGAAATGTTTGATACGCTCGAAGAGGGGTATTATGATTGTTGTGCTACTAAAAGTACAAGTAGAAATGGGTATTCTTTTGTACGTAAAATTTGTACTAAGTGGTTTTATTCGATTATTTCTAAGCTTTCTAAGACAGAGATGGTTGCTGGAGCAAGAGATTTTAGGCTTATGAATAGGAAAATGGTAGATGCTATAATTTCTATGAAGGAATATAATCGTTATTCCAAGGGATTGTTTGAATTTGTAGGTTTTAATACAAAATGGATAGAGTTTGAAAATATTGATAGACAAGCAGGGGTCTCTAAATTTAATTTCTTTAAGTTATTTTCTTATGCAATAGAGGGAATTGTTGGTTTTTCAACAGTGCCACTTGTTCTTTCTGCTTTGATAGGAATGATATTTTGTTTTATTGCTTTTGTTATGATAATTTTTATTATTTTAAAAACGCTTATTTGGGGAGATCCTGTTGGAGGATGGCCAAGTTTAGTTTGTATTATTTTTATGGTTGGAGGAATTCAATTATTTTGTACTGGAATAATTGGAGAATATTTGGCTAAGACTTATTTAGAAACTAAAAAGAGACCAATTTATATTGTTAAGGAGACAGAGGCGGATTTACATAAATAGACATTATAATTTGCATATTGTTAATAATTTAGTAATATTTTCCTTGACAAATTGAATTTTTTGTAAAAGTGGTGTAAAACTACTTTTTTTTTGATTTAGTTAATAATATAATAAAGGTATAGATATTAGTGTGGGGTGAAGTTATGAGAATATTGCATTTATTACAATGGCCACTTAATGATATTACAGATGAGGTTATGAATACAGCAAAAAGACAGGGATTTGATGTTATTCAGATTAATCCAATTCAACCTTTGAAAGAGGATACTAGTCTTAGTGAATTAAAGTGGTGGATGAGCTATCAGCCATGTGATTTGGCTATTGGAAATCAGTATGGCTCTAAGCTTGATTTGATTAATTGTTGTGATAGAGCAAAGGCACATGGTTTGAAAATTGTTGCAGATGTAATTGTTACACATATGGCAGAAGAAGCAAGTGGAACTTTCGAGGTTCATCATTTAGTTAATGAAAAACTGAGAAATAATCCTTATTTTTGGAAAGAAAAGAAACAGATTAGTAATTGGCATGATAGATATCAAGTAATTAATTATAATAATGGTCTTCCCGGTTTGTGTGTTGATAATTATGATTATCAGGACTTAGTTATTGAATTTTTGAATTCTTTAATTGATTGTGGTGTAGATGGCTTTAGATTTGATTCTGCTAAAAGTATTGCACTTCCTGAAGAGGGATGTGATTTTTTTCCAAGAGTTTTAGGAAATTTAAAAAGACAAGATTTAATTAATTATGTTGAAATACTCTATGAAGCAGATGATTTTTTAGAAAAATATGGACGATTTGCTTACGTATTAACAGGTGTTAATGCAAGAGATAATAAAAATAGCATTATTTTTGGTGAAAGCCATGATACTTTTTATGGTGAAGGTGCTATTGGTACTAGTCGTAATTGGACGCCTAGGGAGGCAGCCAATTATTATGAAATGTTGTGTTATAAATATGAAAATACATTGTTTTTTGCAAGACCTTGGGATAATCAATGGAAAATGGATATTGTTAAAGCCGCTAATATTAATAATCAAAGAGAATATACAAAGGAAAAATAAAAAGAAGCAAGTTTTAAGGAAAATATTAAAAATGTTTTCCTTTTTTGTTTAAATTTTAGGAGTTTTAGGCAATATATTAATGTAGTAGAAATAAAAAACTTTACAAATTTGTTATTTTATGGTATAATCTTGTCAACAATTGGTAGTTGGTGGTGCTTAGAAAAAAATTGACAAACGAGGATAGTTCTGATAAAATACATAATTGTCCCGTTGAAATAAGAGGTGTTAAAAATATGATTTTTTACGATGAAAGCAAAGCAATAAAAGCGGTTAGTGATAATCCTGATTTAGTCTTTGAACTTATAAAAGAAGGACACGTAGAATTGGTTTCCAAACTACTAAAAAAACATCTTGTTGATATTAATATTGTTGATGATTCTGGCAATGATATTTTAACAAGATTATTAAAATGTGGTGCTTATGATGTTGTATTACAACATATGTCTAATAAAGATTGGAACGTAAATCATCAAAATTATGATGGAAATACATTTGCACATCATCTTGCATCTATCAATTATGTAAATGTAATTGATATAATTAGTAAGCTAAAAAAGAATAAAAACTTTATTCCAAATATAAAGAATAATAAGGGTGAAACAATTTTAGATAAATCTATTAATGACCATTATATTTATACGACAGTTAAAATATTAGAAGATGAGAGATTCGATAATATTGATATTATGTCTTTTAAAAATCTTTATAATACTTATATTAAGAGTAATAATTACGGGAAGTATTCAAAAGTAACTAACTTAGATATAATATTAGAAAGTTTAGAAGATAAGAATTTATTACCTAGAATGGAAAGATTGATTGAATTTATTAAAAATAATTATGAATATATTAGAGATGAATTATTTAAAAATAGTTTTAGTAGTATAGATCAGGTTATTAATGGTCTTCTTACAGAAAGCAATGCTTAATTAGTATTGCTTTTTTGTTTTTTTAATAGAATTTTTATAGATTTAAAGTATAAAGTATTATTTTAGAATAATTGTTATTTAAAAATGTTTTAAATATTGATAAATTACTTTAAAAATAGAAATATTTTTAGTATAATAGTTTCTTGAAATGAGGGGTATAATATGATATTGCCAAATTATAATGAAGCAAAGAAAAGAACAAAAAGTGAAGTTTTACGAGAAGAATATATCATTAATGATGATTTAAAAAAAATTGGTGAGGGTAAAACTTATTTTGTAAAAACATATGGATGTCAGATGAATGAGCATGATACAGAGAATATAAAAGCAATGTTAGAAGAAATGGGTTTTATAGAAAATGATGATTATAAAAATAGTGATTTAATAATTTTAAATACTTGTTCTATTAGAGAAAATGCACATAATAAGGCTTTTGGAATGCTTGGTAGAATTAAGCATTTAAAGGAAGAAAGAAAAGATATTATTGTTGGACTTTGTGGATGTATGGCACAAGAAGAGGGAGTAGTTAATCGTATTTTGGAAAAGTACAAGTGGGTTAATTTTGTTTTTGGTACACATAATATTCACAGGCTTCCATTTATTCTTAAGGATTCACTTGATAGTAATAATACCGAGGTAGAGGTTTATAGTAAAGAAGGAAATATAGTAGAGGGACTACCTGTAAAGAGACAACATTCATATAAGGCTTATGTTAATATAATGTATGGTTGTGATAAATTTTGTACATATTGTATAGTTCCATTTACTAGAGGTAAACAAAGAAGTAGGAATAAAGATGATATTATAAATGAGGTTATTGATTTAAAAAACAAAGGTTATATGGAAGTTACCTTACTTGGTCAAAATGTTAATGCTTATGGAAAAGATTTAGATACTAATTATGGAATGGAAGATTTGCTTAGAGATGTTTCTTTAACTGGTATTCCTAGGGTTAGATTTATGACAAGTCATCCTTGGGATTTTACGGATTCAATGATTGACGTTATAAGTAAGTATGATAATATTATGCCAAGTATTCATTTACCTGTACAGTCTGGAAGTAGTAGAATTTTAAAATTAATGGGAAGAAGATATACTAAAGAAGAGTATTTAAAATTGTTCAATACAATTAAAGAAAAAATTCCTAATGTTAGTATTTCAACTGATATAATTGTAGGTTTTCCAAAAGAAGAGGAAGAAGACTTTTTAGAAACTTTAGATTTGGTTGAAAAGTGTAAATATGATAATGCATTTACTTTTATATTTTCCAAAAGAGAAGGTACAGCTGCCTGTAAATTAGAGGACAATACTGATATTAAAGAAAAAGAAAAGAGACTTTATAGACTCAATGATATTGTCAATAAATATTTTTTAGAAAATAACAAAAGATTAGTTGGTACTAAGGTATCTGTTTTAGTAGAAGGTAGAGCTCAAGGAAGAAAAAATGGTTTGTTTGGTTACACTGATACTAATAAGCTTATTAATTTTGATGGAGATGATTCATTAATTGGTAAAATTATTTCAGTAGAAGTAGTAGATGCTAAGACTTGGAGTTTAGATGGAAAATATGAGGGATAAGGATATCTTAGATAAAATAGATGAAATTATTGACTTAATAAAAAAGGATGTAATGTATAAAAAATATTTGACTTTAAAAAGTGAAATGGAAAAAAGTAGTGAAATCATGTCTAAGATTAATGAAGTTAAAAATTTGCAAAAGAAGATAGTAAAGATGAAGTATAATCATGAAGATACGATAATTTATGATGATAAATTAAACAGTATTCTTAAGGATTTAGATGAAAATGTAATTTATCATGAGTTTATTAATATTCAAGAAGAAATAGATGAAGTGTTACAGCAAATAAGATTTGTTATTCAAAATATTATAGATCAAAGTATTAAATAGTATAATCGTAAAGTATAATTTTCTAGGTTATACTTTTTTCATAATTTCCCATAATTTTCCAGAAATTTAACGATAATTTTTTTATACAATTAAATTGTCGAAAGGGGATGATAGATGTAATTTTAGAGAATAGATAATTTACGATATGTGATAACAAAATTTTATATAGAACTACCAAATATATAAAAACACTCTTATATAATAAACTTACTCTTACCAAAAACTTATAGAGACCTACTATTAAACTTTTTGAACAAAAATAATATATTTAGGAGGATGAGAATATAGATAGAAAAATAAAAAATATACTTAACTTATTTCCAAGGAGAACTATTAAGTTCTCTTTTTTTTGTAGTTATTTTTCTGATAGTTCATAATATATAATAGAGGTGTTTATATGTTAGATGATGTTATTTTTGTCACAGATTCGATTAATATAAATTTGTATTTTTTAAGAACACTTAGAGAGTTTTGTCTTACTATTCAGCTTTCTTCATTAGATGATAATGAGAAAGATATTCAAATAGCAAAGGATATTGCCCTTAGGTGTGAAGAACTTGGAAGAAATCTCGTTTTATATTCTAAAGGTAATGTTTCACAAAAGGCATTAGATTATCAAGTATTCTTTACAGAATTTACTCTTCCTATGGAAGAATTAACAGAAAAATTATTCAATGTTAAGTTGGCAACGGATATTACAAGAGAAGAAATGCAGCTTAGTAGTGAAAATAGTAGTTATCCTAGTAGTGAAGTTGTTAATAATATTATGAAATTTAACGAGGAAGCTTTGAATATTTGTAATCAATTAAGAGAATTGTGTGTTTCTTTATTTGTTAGACAAAGATCAAATAATTTGTTTTTGTATATATATCCTAGTTTATTGTTATTTATGATTAGAGAAATAGATATTTATAAATTAGAACTTGAAAGGCTTATTAATAAAAGTACAGTTGATCCTATTTATGTTGCCGATATTGAACTTTTATATAGTTCTGTTATGCAAGCAGTAGCAGGTTTTTTAAGTGGTTTAGTCGATCCTTATAATCAAGATGTTGTAAAAGAATTTCAAAATTTCTCTGATAAGTTTAAAGAACAAGTAGCTTTATATCGTGAAGTACCATTATCTCCAAGTAGTCAAGTAGAATTAATAGATAGCAGTATGATACTAGTTGATGAATTTCACGAGTTCATGAAAGGTATTATACAAGATGTATTAGCTAGTAAAATAAATTTTATTATTGAGCCATTATTTTTAGATAATATGTATACTGAGATTAACTATTTTAGATATTTACTTAGTCAAAATAAAGAAGAAGTTTAGTAGGTTATATTAAAGTTATATTTTGACAACTTTTTTTCCTACTAGCATAAATTAGAGTGAGGAGGGATAATTATGGCAAGTACAAGAGAAATTGTTACAAAAGCAGTACTTGGAAAAGGAAAAAGAACTTTTACTACAACTAATTCTGTTACTCCAGATATTACTCCTAGTACTATTCTAGGGTGCTGGGTTATCAATCATACTTTTAGAGGAAATAAAAACAGTGATAGAATTGAAATAGTTGGAAGTTATGATGTAAATATTTGGTATTCATGTGAAGATGATACTAAAACAGAAGTTGTTAGAGATAGTAACAGTTATCGTGAAGTTGTAAACATAAAAAGAAAAGAGGATACAGATGTTACTAATGAAGAAATTATTGTTAGAAGTTTAAAACAACCATCTTGTGTTAAAGCAGAAATAGTGGATGGAAAGATTGTTTATACAATAGAAAAAGAGTTAGGAATAGAATTGGTTGGGGATACTAAAGTTAAAATTTCTTATGATGAAGAGGAAGACCCTTGGGATGATTTAATAGATGATAATATGGATGAAAACATTGAAAGACAAATTGATTCAGAAGTAAATGAAGATTATTTATAAGTGTTAATAAAAAATAGTTGACAACGATATTTACAGATGCTATAATAATTTCAGAAATTTTGAATGGAGGAAAAATATTATGGCAGTTAAATTAAGACTTACAAGAATGGGTGCAAAAAAAAGACCAACTTATCGTATCGTTGCAAGTGATTCACGTAGTAAAAGAGATGGAGAATATCTTGAATTAGTTGGTACTTATAATCCTATTAGCAAAGAAACAAAAATTAATGAAGAAGTTGCTTTGAAATGGTTAAAAACAGGAGCTCAACCTTCTGATACAGTTAAAAATTTGCTAAGTAAAGCTGGAGTTATGACTAAGTTTGCTGATTTTAAACAAGGTAAGTAATTATGGATTTAGTAGAATTAACTGAATTTATTGTTAAGAGTATTGTTGTTAACAAAGATAATGTTTCAGTAAAAGAATTTGAAACTGATGAAGAAAATACTACTTTAATTCAAGTTTTAGTAGATAGTTTAGATATTGGAAGAGTTATTGGAAAACAAAGAAGAATGACTAATTCAATACGAACTTTAGTGCAAGCAAGTAGTTCTTTACAAAATAAAGGTAGAGTTAGAATTGAAGTAGATAGTTTTTAGAAGAAGATATTCTTCTTTTTTTTACATTTTTATGAAAGTAGTAGAGAGAATATCAGTTATAAAAATAATTATTAGAACAATAATGATGTCATTATTTATTTTTGGAATTATTTTATCTGTTAGTGGTTTTACAATATATATAAAAGTAATACTTGCTACTGCCCATACTAAAGACATTTCAACAGATGTGTATTTAAATATTGGAAGAAGATGATTCTCATAACTCCAAAATGTTTTATGAAATAATATTTCGATTATAAAACCTCCTAATAATTCCATCAAAGATAGGATAATAAAACCAATTAAAAAGTTATATAAGAATATCTTTTTTTTGTCATGTACTTTTTTAATAATACACCTGTTAAGAAAAATAATTATGCATATTCCTATACCATAGATAGGGGTCCAATATCCAGTTAGAATTCCTGGATCTTTTCCTTTATAAAAAAATGTTTCTAAGAAGTGTCCTAATATTGAAAAAGTAAAGAAATTTTTTAAATAGTACATATAAATCACCATTATTAGTTTATAAAGTTATGTTAAAGTTATACAAAAAGTGTGAAAAATTTTTAAAAATGTCCCTGTTTTAAAAATGAATAATTGGTGAAAA
>CANORV010000010.1 GCA_947569245.1 uncultured Mycoplasmatota bacterium
TTAGTGGTGCTAATGGCTCAGCAGTTGTGGACCTTGGTTTCCGAGTTGTCTTAGCGCCATAGGCACAAATTACCCTTTTTCTAACGTAAAAATATTTGAATGTAGCAACTATGATTTTCCAAAGCAATATGTGATATGAGTCAAGCTTGCTACCCACCTTTTTTAGGGTAGCAAGCTTGTTCGACTTTTATAGATGTAGTACTGAAAGGAATATAACAATGAGTAAAATTTATGATAAATATTTAGAACTTAAGAAAAAAGATGATACAAAAATGTACTTGTTTCGTGTTGGAAACTTCTATATTTTTCTTAATGAAGATGCACATAAGATAAATGAATATATGGTTCTAAAATTAACTTACTTTGCCCGTGATGTAGAAAAATGTGGCTTTCCTATACAAAGTCTTGAAAATTATCAAAGGATTTTCGAAAAGCAAAATCTAAATGTTGAAATTATAGAAAATAATGAAATAAAGACAGATGAAGAAAAAGTAAATAATATCATAAAACGATTAAATAAAATCAACATAGATGAAATAACACCACTTAATGCAATTATAGAACTTGCAAAACTAAAGGAGATAATAAATGGAAAATAAAATAATTGAAGAAGGAAAAATTGTATTAAAAAAGAAAAAAGAAAAGAAAAAAGATGAAATCGAAAGCTTGTTAATATATGGCAAATATTTGGATTTAATATCATACACAGAAATGATACTAAAAAAATATCCAAAGTGTGAAAGATTTGCATTAGCCAGCAGTATAAAAAAAACTACATACGAAGGCATGGAATGTGTAATATATGGACACAAATACTATGATAAAACAAGAAAATTGGAACCATTAAACTAACTTGATGTAAAACTAAAAATGATTAAAGTATTAATTCGAGGTTCATATAAGGCCAATTATATAACAGTTCAAAACTATAGAGCCTGGAGTAATAAACTTACTAACGTTGGCAATTTGCTTGGTGGGTGGATTAATGCATGCCTAAAACAATAAGAAACAAATGGGAAAAGCATTTCACTTTCGATAAATTTGTAGAGGCTCATGAACGAGCAAGAAAGGGGAAGTGTTATAAAAAAGAAGTCTTAGAATTTGAAGTAAACTTAGAAACTAATATTTCTAATATGATGAAAAAAATTGAAACAGGAAACTATGAATTTGGTAAATATAGAGAGTTTATTATATATGAACCAAAAAAAAGAATAATAAAATCTCTACCATATCAAGATAGAGTTGTACACCAATGGTATGTAGAAGAATTCATTAAACCATATATGATGCCCCGCTTCATAGAACATACATATGCATGTTTGCCAGAAAGAGGCGGACACAAAGCTGTTCATGATTTACAAAAAATGATGCGTATTATGAAACGAAACTGTGGTGGAAGTTATTATGTATTGAAATGTGATATAGCAGGCTATTTTTACAATATAAATAAAAAAATCTTATATGAAATAATGAAAAAGAAAATAAACGATCAAAAACTACTTGAATTTACAAAAAAAATAATTTATGATGAAGAAGGAGAAAGGGGAATACCAATTGGTAATTATACCTCTCAGCTTTTTGCCAATATTTATTTAAATGAACTAGACCAATATGCAAAAAATGTCTTGAAAATAAAATTTTATTTAAGATATATGGATGACTTCATTATTCTATGTAAAAATAAAGAAGAAGCTAAAAAATATTTTTATATCTTAAAAGAATTTGTTGAAAAAAAACTCGATTTAAAATTCAATCAGAAAAGTAAATATTATCCTAGTCATTTAGGAATTGACTTTTGTGGATACATTACATATGAGATTAATAGAAGATTAAGAAAAAGAGGTAAAAGGAACATGCTAAAAAAGATTAAACAATGGAATAAAGAATATCGAAATGATACATTGGATTTAAAAATAGTTCAAGAAAGCTGGAACTCCTGGTTAGGACATATTAGCCATGCAAGTTGTTATAATTTAATGAAACGATATAGAGAAAAGTTTGAGTTTAAAGATTTGATAGATTAAAGTAGAAAAATATTAAAAGTGAAAGGTAACAAGATATGAAAAAAATCATGTATTTAAATCTATTTATAGTATTACTAGTTATGATAACAGGTTGTAGAGGCAATGATATGTACGATAAAGAAGATATAACAATGACTATAAAAAATGGGACATTAACAAATAAAAGTGCAACAATTATAATTACCGATTTTAGTAAACAAAATAATAGTTATGGTTTATGGTTTAGAATAGATAAAAAAGAAAACAATAAATGGAAAGAACTAAAGGCAAAGGAAAATTGGATTAACACACCAGCATACTATGTTGATGAAAATAATAAACTAGAATTAGAACATAATTGGCAACATATTTATGGCAAACTTCCAAATGGAGAATATCGAATAATAAAAGAGGTTAATGGTAAATATATATCAGCAGAATTTACAATTAGTTAGTATCTAAAATTTTATAAGAAAATCCTTATTTTTATTTAAATAGAATAACATTTGGAGGTGATTTCTATGTTAAAAAGTAACAAAATAAACCAAATAATAAAGTATGGATGCATAATATTCATTTTGATTTTTCTTCCACTAATTTTTTTAGAAGTAAAAACAGAATGTTATGAAATATATCTAGATAAAAATAATCAAACGAATAAAGTAATGTATAGAGTAAATGGCATTTTAACGAAAAGTTTTTGGCATAATACATTTTACTTAAATGTAGATTTTGATAATCCTGATAATCACAGAACTGTTGGTATATTCATTCTAAAGGACAAAGAATTAAAATTTTTAGAGGCACATAGTAGAGGAGAATATAAAGGCCTTGTAACTGAAAGTGGCTATTCTGTAACAAATGAATTACTAAGAGCAATAGAAAAAAGAAATAAGGGAAATATGATAAATAAAATGCTAAAAAATAAAGATAACTTGTATATATGTGTTTCACAAAATTATGATGCAGAAAATGTAAAAATTGAAGAATGTAATAAAATAATACTAATAAAAAATTAAAAAATAACTTTAATATTTTAAAAGCTTATATTTCATTCTGGCAATATTAATTATAATTATTTGCCAGAATAAAAACATATACTTAATCAGGTGATAATTATGCCATACAAAAAGTATATGTTTTTTATTTTGTTAACATTTATCATATCATTAGCCATTTTTTCTAAAACAAATGCTATGATAAATGAGTTGCCATTACTAGGAAGAATAGTATTCGTAGATCCTGGCCATGGAGGCCGTGATCCTGGTACTATGTACAAAAATTTAATGGAAAAAGATATAGTTTTAGATATATCCTTAAAACTACGAGATACCTTAATGGAAAAAGGTGCCATTGTTTATATGACAAGAGATGAAGACGAAGATTTATCTAGTAGATGGGATGAAAGAAAGAAAAGAGGAGACCTATACAGAAGACTTTTAATGTATAAAGATGTACCAACTGAGGTTTACTTATCAATTCATATTAATAATGATAATGAATCCAGTAGTCATGGAGCTGAAGTTTTATATCATCCAATTAACAAAGAAAATGAAAGACTTGCCAAAATCCTAATGAAAAACTTTGAAAACGATTTAAAAACATCAAGAGTAATAAAAAAGACAGATCTTTATATGTATAGAAACACAACAATACCAGGAGTTTTGATAGAATGTGGTTTTTTATCAAATAGTAATGAGAGATATTTACTTCAAAGAGAATCATATCAAAAAAAACTAGCTAGCTCTATTACGAATAGTGTAATAGAATTCTTTAACTAGTTTCTCTATCAATATAAGTATTTGGAAAGTAATGCTCTAATATTTGTTTATAATTATATCCTTGTTTTGCCATACCATTAGCCCCGTACTTGCTAAGACCAAGACCATGTCCAAAACCACGAACAGTAAATAAAGTATCATCATCATGTACCTCAACACTATAATCATTTGAAGGAAGACCAAGTTTGCTACCTAAGATAAATCCATCAAAAACTTTATCGTTGAATTTTATATATTTAACTCTACTACCCTCTGTTCTAGAAAGAATCTCAACTTTTGTTGAAGAATCAATTTTCATATTAAGTAGCTTAGATAAATACTCATTTGAAACGCGTCTTTTATTAAGATAATTAGGACTTGATAAATCCCAAACACTAGAAACAGAAATTAAATATGGATAAGAAAGTTTTAAAACATTTTTAGAATTTTCTGTTTTACCATTATTAGTTAAGTGATAATATGCATCAATAAGCTCTCCATCATACTTTAGAACCTGTCCCTTAGTTGAATCAATAGCTAATTTTACCTTCTCTTTATAACTATCATATTTATCCGCCCAAAGCAGCTTTAAGTAATGGTGATCTCTAAATATCTGTGTCTCGTTATAGTCCTTTAATTCCTTTCTTTTTTTAATTTGTCTCATAGCATAAGTTCTTGCTATAACAGCTTGAGCCTTCATTGCTTCTATATTAAAAACACCAGGCATTTCACCACCAACAATACCAAAAACATAATCTTCAAGCTTCATTCTCTCAATAATACCACTACTACGATTTAAATCAACTAACTTTATACTTGGATAATCATCGACATCAAGAATCTCTATATCTTCTAAAACATTATCTTTTAAATAACTGATAAAATCATACTTTTTTTCGTTATTATTAGAATTTTTCAATGTCAAACTAGCAACAACTCGTTTATCAACAACCAAATAAATTTTATTACCGTCAAATTTAACACCACTCGTATTGATATAATTTATAATTCTCTGATAAATATTATCTGAACTATTTTTTATTTCTAAATCATTACTAAACTCATAAGTATTATTCATATATAAATAAAGAACTTCCTGATTATTATCAAAAACCACTACATGCTTATAAAACATTTTCATCACCTAGTAGTATTATGTTATAGTTTTTATTTTTCAATACAAAAAAGAATTAAAATTCAAAATATTTTAATTCCCTCATAATATCACAATCTCTTCCTGTTACATAAGAATTATTCTTAATAACACTTTTTAAATCAATATCTTTATTATCGTAAAAATATTCATTAATTTTATTAATTATCCAAACAGTCTTTATAATACTATCTTGATATAAATCAATTAAGGATAAATTACTAACTATTTTTTTATCAGTAGGATTACACCACTTTTTATGATCGAGATTTAAATAATCACTCTTTAAATCTACCTTTTGATTATAAGACAATATATCAAGTTTTAAGTATTTTCTTGTCTTAAATAAATCTAAAAATCTATAAAAATTAACTTTTATAGCAAAAGGATCATATCTAATTTCCCTATAAAAAAATCTCATATTACTAATTGCTTGTTTATATATTTTACTCATATTATTAATATTAAATACTTGCTTGTATGAAAAATCAATTATATCATTAAGTTTATCATTAAAACTACATGTTTCAAAAAAATCATAACATTTAAATTTAACAGGATTTATATTTTCTCGTGTTAAAATTAGATAATTATCAAAATAAGTTTCTAATCTTCCATGTAAATGATTATACTTGTATGTTTTTCTATCATCTCTTTTAAAGACACCTGTTTTATATATAACATATGGATGCATTGTACTATCAAGTACATAATGTGAAAGCATTCCATATAAATAAGCCATTACTGAAGAATCATCGTAATATTTTTTCAATTTTATATAATGGATTAAAGTTTCAAAAAAATTGTATACTTCATGTTGATGAAAATAGTGACCAAAATCACGTATTTTTTTTCCTTTTTTTAAATTAGTAATATTATAAAAAAATAGTACATCCATGTTTTGAGCTGTTGTTTTTAAAAAATTCTTTTTATAACAAAGAAAGTTTTTAGTCTTAGAATCTAACTTTTCATAAACATCCATTATAAAATAAGCATGAGTAATAGTACTAGCCATAATATCAATCCTTTATTATAAAAGTATAACATATTTTTTCATAAATTTTTCATATAAATTACACAATAATTATGATATAATTATAATCAGGTGAGAACATGGAAAATAAAAAGTTTAAAAACCTAGATGAACAAATTTCCATTTTACGTTATAAGGGTTTAGTTATTAATGATGAAGAATATGCTAAAAAGGTTCTTTTAAGAGAAAATTACTTCTTTATTAATGGATATCGACACATATTTATGAAGTCAGCAAATAACAAGGTTTTTATTGAAGGTACAACGTTTGAAGAGTTATATAGTTTGTTTCTTTTTGATAGAACATTTAGAAATATCATTTTTAAGAACCTTCTTATTATTGAAAATAACATGAAATCAATTATATCGTATCAATTATCTAAAAAATATGGATATAAGGAAAGTGAATATCTAAAACCAAAAAACTTTACTAAAGATCCTGCAAAGTCACGGCAAGTTAATGATTTGATTAAGAAGATGAAAAGGCAGGTTAGGGTAAACGGTTGTCAACATGCTGCAACTGTCCATTATATAACTAATTATGGGTATATTCCATTATGGGTTATGGTAAAGGTTTTGTCTTTTGGAATAGTAAGTGAATTATTTTCCGTATTGAAACACGAAGATCAAAAGGAAATTGCTGATATCTATGAGGTAGAAGTAGATGATTTGATAATGTATTTACCTATTTTAGCAAATTATCGTAATTTGTGTGCTCACGAAGATATTGTCTATGAAAATAAGACTCAAAGATGTATAGACAATACAATTTATCATCAATTATTAAAAATAGATAAAATGGATGATGAATATATTTATGGGAAAAATGATTTATTTGCTTTAATAATAATTATAAGACAGTTATTGAGTAATCAGGAGGTATCTAATCTTACTGAGGAAATAAATCATGCTATATCAAATTTAGAATATAATCTAAAAACAATCCCTATACTTAAAGTATTAGATCGTATGGGGTTTCCAGAAAACTGGAAAGATATTGAACGTATAAAGAAAAGGACTGATGAATAATGAGAGAAAAATTTTTAACTATATCAATTGTTTTTTTAGCTTTTATTGGTGGTGGAGCATTTTGCCATTACGTATTAGATCAAGGAAATGGAAATACTATTACAACAATTAAGAATAGTAGTACCCCAACAAATAATGGTGTTATTAAATGTGATAGTAAAATAACTATTGATGAAACTGGAATTTCAGCAGCAGTAGGAAAAATATACGAATCTGTAGTTACAATTCAAAACTATAAGAATAATCGACTATCTTCATCTGGTAGTGGTTTTATCTACAAAAAAGACGATAAATATGCTTATGTTATGACAAATCACCACGTTGTAAATGGTGCAACTAAGCTTTTAATTACTTTATCTGATGATACTCAAGTAGAAGGTGAGTATTTAGGAAGTGATCAATATTTAGATTTAGCTTCTGTAAAAATTCCAAGTGCTAATGTAAAGCAAGTAGCAACTATCGGTTGTAGTGAAAATGTTAATTTAGGTGATACAGTATTTACTGTTGGAACACCTGTTGGATATGAATATCGTGGAACAGTAACTAGAGGAACACTATCTGGTAAAAATAGAATGGTATCTGTTGATGTTAGTAGCAGTGATGATTGGATTATGAAAGTTCTTCAAATAGATGCTGCAATTAATCCTGGAAATAGTGGAGGACCACTTGTAAATGTCAATGGTGAAGTAATTGGGATAAATTCTTTGAAATTAGTAGAAGATGAAATAGAAGGTATGGGGTTTGCTATTCCTATTGAAGATGCTATGAATTATATTGATACTTTAGAAAATGGTAAGAAAATAGAAAGACCATTAATTGGTATTAGTATGTTAAATGTAAGTCAAACATATCAGTTATTACAACAAGGAATAAAATTAGATGAAGAAATAGAGGAGGGAGTTGTAGTAATTTCAACAACCGAAGGTAGCGGAGCAGAAAAAGCTGGACTTAAAAAAGGTGATGTTATTCTGCAAATAGGAAGTGCAAAGGTTAAAAATTCGGCATATATGAAATATGAATTATATAAATATAATGTTGGGGATACTGTAGAGGTAACATATATTAGAGATAATAAAGCACATACAGCTAAAATAACCTTGACAAAGGCAAATTAAGTAACTAAAAAGGATTTTTTCTAAACTGAAAGAATCCTTTTTTTCCACAAATAATTGTTGATAAAGTTAAATATACAAATATCACATACTAAAATAGATTGGTATATAGTCAATCAAAATAATTGTTAATTATAAACTAAGTTGGTAAGGATTATCAATTGAACCATCACCAGAAGTAAATTTGACATTAGTATTTAAATGAACAACAGGAAAAATACTCATAGAAGAAGTTGAGGCTAAAGATTGTATTTCTCCAGTAGCTGAAACGATATGAACGCCATTGATATATAATGTAACTGGTACTATATATCCAGGATAACTATCCAATGTCCACTTATCATATAAAGATGAATATAAATAATTATTATCTTTGCAGTCACTACTAACATCACTACTATTCCAATTTTTGAATTTAGTTGCTAAGCAGACGTCTCTAGTAGTAGTAGTACCACCACTAGTAGCATATCCATAATCAGTAGTAGACATAAGTCCAATTTTACTTAAAATACCATTAGCATCATTATTTGGCTTGTAAGTATTTTCTTGCATTTTGCTTCCTGGTTGCCATAAAGTATCAGAAATCATATCTTTATCACTATTTAAAGTATCTAGATATGTACTATTTAATAATACCTTAATTGAAGAATTATTCCAATCGGTAATACTATCACTTTCAGCAAATTTTACAGCTTCACCATAAGGAGTTGCTTTTATTATTTTAAGTCTACTTTCACCAACATCATCTTCACTTGTTTTTACATTATTCATAACACCGATGATTCTCCATAACTCACCATTAAAATTAACATAATTAGAAGGATTAGCTCCAATATATCTAATATTATGATCAACAGTTTCATCATCTACAAGACTATCATCACTAGGGGCAATTCTTTGAATATATGAAACAGCAGTTTCACTAGTTGTGTTATTATTGTTAATATAGTTGGCAGTGATAGTTACTTTACCTTGCCAAGTTGCATTCATTACTTCATCTATGGCACTTGTATCTTCATCTAACCATAGTCTTAAACTAAACTGCTTCTTTTCTTTATTACCTAGTGTTCCTTGATATAGTTTATAAGCACTAGTTGCATCAGTTATTACTTTTTCTTCATTTATATGTTTTGTAAGTAATTTATCTAAAAATAACTGATTGGTATTACTAATTAAATAGGCTTTAACATAATTATCAGCAAGAATCTTATCACCAGTTGAAATTGTTTCTAGATTAATTACATAGTTGGTATCCGTTGTACAAGTATTTTCTATTGTAAATGTATAAGGCATTAGTTTTTTTCCATCTTCATCACTTGTTGGGCTTACATCAATTAAATTAATTGCATCAGTTTCTTCAGTTAAAGTTAGTTTTAGACATCCAGTTGTTATGACATTAGTATCAGTTTGCTGTAATGTTATCTGCCACAAAGCATAACTTGTTCCAATTATTATAAATAAACCTAATACAATAAACAGCGGAATAATTACCTTTTGATTTTTATACCATTTTTTCATTTTATTATCTCTCCTATCATGTAAACATTATACATTATATAAAAATAAATGTATATAAAAATTTAAAGTAAATTTACTAAAACGTAAAACGATTATTATTGTCTCTAATTTCTAACTAATACGTAGTTTTTATTTTTTTATCATAATATTTATGATAAAATAAGTACAGGTGATATTCGTGAAAAAGCTGTTTAAAATTTTAACACACAGAATTGTTTTAGCAGGGTTACTTATGCTATTACAAGTCTTTCTTATATTCCAGTTATTAACTGTATTTAAAGATTATTCATATATTGCTTATACAGTATGTACTTTTTTAAGTTTCTTTGTAGTATTATATATTATTAATAGAAATGATAACCCTGGTTATAAGATTGCCTGGATTATCACAATTTTACTTTTTCCAATATTTGGTGGTTTATTTTATATATTTTATGGTGGAAATAAAATAAGTAATCGTACAAAGAAAAAAATGAAAAAAATTGAATACAAATTACTTGCTAATCTAAAACAGGATGAAGATATTCTAAAGGAGATAGAAAAGGATAATCCAAGTGCTTATAATCAAATGAATTATATTTATCAAAATGCTATATCACCAGTATATAAAAATACAGATACGAAATATTTTAAAGTTGGTGAAGATTATTATAAAGCACTAATTGAGGAGCTAAATAATGCTAAATATTATATTTTTCTAGAGTATTTTATTATAAAAAAGGGTAAGATGTGGGATAACGTTCTTGAAATTTTAAAAAAGAAAGTTAAAGAAGGTGTTGATGTACGTTTAATTTATGATGATTTAGGCTGCATAAATTCTTTACCACAAAATTATTATCAAGAGCTTAATAAATATGGTATTAAAGCAATTGCTTTTAATCAGTTCAAAGCATTATTGACCCTTACTACTAGAATGAATAATCGAGATCACAGAAAAATTGCCGTAATTGATGGTCACACAGCTTTTACTGGTGGGATTAATCTTGCTGATGAATATATAAATGAAACTCATAGATTTGGTTATTGGAAAGATAATGGCATTATGTTAAAAGGTGATGCTGTTTGGTCATTTACAGTAATGTTTTTATCGATTTGGGATTTTGCCAAAGGTGAAAGGGCTAATTATGATAAGTATTTACCAAATATTCACAATAAGGAAAAAATAACAGGAAGTGGCTATGTCCAACCATATGTCGACAGTCCTTTAGATAATGAAACTGTTGGGGAGATTGTCTATATGAATTTAATTAACAAAGCCAATAGATATATTTATATAACAACTCCATATTTGATTTTGGATAATGAAATGGTTACAGCTTTATCAATTGCTGCTAAAAATGGACTAGACGTAAAAATTATTACACCAGGAATACCTGATAAAAAAACTATAAATGAGGTAACTAAGGCTTATTATGATGTCTTAATTGAAAGTGGTGTCAAGATATATGAATATACTAAAGGATTTATTCATGCTAAGACTTTTATCGTTGATGATTTATATGCAACAGTTGGAACAATTAATTTAGATTATAGGAGTTTATATTTAAATTTTGAATGTGGAGTACTTTTATATAAATCAGCAACAATTGAAGATATTAAAGAAGACTATCATGAAATACTAAAATATTCGAAAAAAGTTAAATTTCAAGAGAATAAAATACATGGTTGGTTTAATCATATAAAAAGAGGAGTTTTAAAAATATTAGCACCATTAATGTAGTAAAGAAACATTTTTTAGTATGAAAAAAAGAAATTATTTAAAAATAGTAATTTCTTTTTTAGTTATCAACAACTTATGTGGATAATTAAAATTAAAGTGTTGAAATACTTATATTTTGATAGTAATGATTTAAAATCTGTTGATAATTATAACCATCATTTGCCATTTGGTTAGCACCATATTGACTCATTCCAACACCGTGTCCAAAACCTCTTGTTGTAATTACAATTTTTTCATCCATATAAGTAATATCAAAGTCACTACTTCTAAGTCCAAAGATATTTCTAAATTCAACTCCAGTATAGATATTATCATTAATTGAAACTTTATCTACTCGACCACTTTCATTTTTTGAAAGTATCTTAATATCTAGTTGTGAAATATCAAGTCCAAATAGTTTAAGTAGTTTAGTGTTGTCAAACTCGACAGTTCGAAGATAGGAGCTTACGTATTTATCATATGAGCTATCAACAGAAATTAAATATGGTATACTGTTTCCCCATACATATTTTGCATCTTCTGTTTTTCCGTTACTAGTAGAATGATAGACAGCATCTATTAATTCTCCATTATATAAACAAACTTCCTTTTCTGTTTCGATAACAGCAGTTTTTATTTTATTATAGTAAATATTAAAACTACTCCCCCACATTTTTTTTAACTGATTATTGTCTTTATAAGCCTGAGTAGAAACAGTATCAGTAACAGTCAAATTGTTTTTTATTCGTTTCATAACATAGGTTCTTGCTAATATAGCTTGAGCTTTTAAGGCTTCTATGTTAAAAGATGCTGGCATTTCTGCTGCAACAACACCAATCAAATAGTCTGTCATTTTGATATTAATAACTTCTCCAGTACTTCTTTTTACTATAACTTGCATTTCATTACTTGTATTATTTATATCTTCATATGGCAAGTTATCATTAGTATTTACATCTGTATTTGTTATATTATTAGTAGATTGTGATGGTTTAAAAGTATTTATATTATTAATTGGCTTATTGCTTGAAGTGTTTGAATTACTATTATTAGTTGTTTGATTGTTATTAGTACTATTGGTTGAACCTTGTATATTGTTTGTACTATTATTACTAGATGGCTCTTTTATATTGACTGTATTATTATTAATATTATTATTATTTGTAGAAATATTATCCATATTGTTATTAGAACTATTGATTTCAATTGCTTTGTTACTCATAACTTCTAAAATACTTGGAACATATATTTGTTTGTCTATATCTATTTTATTTTTATAAAAATTATTTGTAAGTAAAAAAGGAACAATAACACCAGTTCCTAGTACTAAAAAGATTCTTTTTCCATGAAAATTGATATTATTATTTTTTATAAATCTTTGTATAGAGTAATCTTTAAAATGGTTTAACCATGGCAATGAAAATTCAGTGTAATCAACATATAAAAATAGTATTTCTTCATTTTCAAGTGTTTCTATCTTATAACTTGTAATCATATTATCACCATTAAATATTGTGAACAAATATTTATAATTTATCATCAATATAAAAAATATATGAGTTTCTTTACTTCAAAAAATTATTCTTTATATTTTAAATGACTGGAAAAAGAATATGGTATAATAAAAATAAGCAAATCTTATCAAAAAAATAAATTTGCAACTAATATTTTACAAAAAGTAACTAAAAAATGGTGGTGTGCAACCAATATTATCGATAAAATCTATATTGTGAGGTGGTAATATGAAGTTTAAAGATAAGCTTCAAAAGTTAAGAAAAAAGTCTGAGCTCTCACAAGAGCAATTAGCAGATAAATTAAATGTTTCAAGACAGGCAGTATCTAAGTGGGAGTCAGGTGCAGCATATCCAGAAATGGACAAAATAATAGCAATTTCCAAAATATTTAATTGTGGAATTGAATATTTAACTAATGAAAATATGACAGAAACTGATTTCTTAGAAAAAGGAAATAAATCAAATATTAATATTTATATAAGTAATTTTTTAGATTTTATTACAAAAACAACAAATATGTTTTTTAGTATGAAATTAAAGAGCTTGTTAAAGTGTATTTTAGAACTAAGTATACTTGCAGTAATAATAATAGTTCTATGTATGATAGTTACAACTAGTATAACTTCTATTGTTGAATCATTGCTTTTCTTTTTACCATTACATATAGTTGAGATAATTTCTAATATGACAATAGCAATCATTTCTCTAATTGTTGGAGCAATTGGAATAGTTGTATTTATCCATATATTTAAAATTAGATATTTAGATTATTATGATGAAGCTATTAGTAATATGGAAAAGCAGGACAATTTTAATGAAGTTGATAATAATGAGTTAGAAAAACATAATAGTAAACCAAAAAACGTTTTTATAGATGAAAAAGATGAAAACAATTTTAAATCAGGCAAAAATAATAATCGATTTGAAGTAAATAGAAAAAAACAGGAATATGTTAAATATAGAGAACCAAAAATAATCATAAGAGACCCAGAAGATAAATCATTTAAATTTCTATATGGTATTTTAAAATGTGCTTTAGTATTTGTTAAGTTTATGATTGCATGTTTTTCAATCGTTTTTGTAATTTCACTTTTTTGTCTTATAACATTTTTGGTTGTGTTGGTTATACTTCTATTTGATAAAGTGATTTTAATAGGTGTATTGACGATTGTAATTGGATTAACTATTTTAAATTATGAGTTTTTATATATTACATATAAATTTATAGTAAGTCAAAAGCAAAATGTAAAAAGAATCTTTATAGTATTAACTTTATCAGTGATTACAGTGGGAATTGGTACAGGAATAGCAGTTATGGAATTAAGAAATTATACGTATACAGAAAATGTTGAGGATATTATTAATTTAGAGGAGAAAGAATTTGAATATAGCATAGGAAAGGATTTTTACTTTGAGTTACATGATAGAGATGTTACATATATCGTTGATGATAATATTAAAAGTAATACAATTAGAATAAAGATTAAAAATGATAAAAGATTTAATAGCTATGATTTGATTATGTTTGAAAATAGGTTAGAGATTTATCAAAGTGAAACAACTGTTAATTTAAAAAAAATATATAAAATATTAACTACTGATATAAGTAACCATATTATAAGAGATTATAATGGTTTAATGGATATAGACTTTTATGTTTATGGTAATACAGATGATATTGCTAATTTAAAAAAAGTAATGGATAAAAAATATTACAATAGCCCTATAATAAGAAATGACATTAAGAATATGGAAATAGTACATTATTATTATAATAAGCCAGAAGTTACAAATAAGTAGCTTCTTTTTTATAAAAATTAATAAGTGACAAAAAAACACCAAAGACATATTTTACTATAGAGAGGTGAAAAGAATGGATAATAATGATACTCGTGCTGTGAAAGGTATAGTAATAGATGCAGGACACCCGAGTTATGTATTCCCCAATGTAGAGGTATAACGAATAAGAATCTATAAATAGTAAGGTACTTCGTAGGAAAGTATCTTTTATTATATACAAAATTAATCATTAATGTTATGAGATTAATATTATTTTTGAAGATTTTATAGTATAATATACTTGCAAGTATTTTTAAGGCGAGTGATGGTAGTGTATAGTAAAAGGATAATGATATCAAATATAATAAATGCAATTATTTCTACTACTGAAATGAAATTCCAACAAACTTTTGTTAGTTTTTTAGAGGTAGTTTGTAAGTATAATGGCTTAAAATTTGAAAAAGTTCAACCAGCAAATGGGGATTCCAAAAATGATGGTTGGATACCAGAAAAAAATATTTATTTTGGAATGTATTCTCCAAATGATCCTAACATATCTCAAATTAAATCAATTAATAAAAAATTATATGATGATTTAGGCGGTTTATGTGAACATGTATATGTAAAAGGAGAATGGGGAAAAGAAATAAATAAGTTTTATTTAATTGTTAATACACATGATAAAGATTTTCCGGCGGACCCAGACCGTATGATAGACCAAACTATTAAAGAGATAAAAGAAAAATATAAAAAAGAATTTGTAGTAGAAGTTATAATTGCTAAAGACATTAAACATTTTTTATTGGATTCAGATATAGAATTAATCGAAAAAATATCAAACTATTTAGATGTTTATAATATTGAACAAGAATTTTCTATTCCAGAAGTAGTAAATTTTATTGATGAATATATGAAATATTTAGCAACAAAAAAAATTGAAATTCCAAGTACAGATTATTCTAGAATAAAAGTTGAAGATAAAATAAAATTGAATAATCTAGATGAAAGACATGATAAAATTTTAAATCTAATCGATGCTTCTGATAAAATAGATAAATATTTAGAATTTGTTAATTCTGAAGGAATTGACATGTCTAATTATGAAAACTTAAAAAATTTTATAATACAAAAGTATACTCATTTAACTATCAATTATTCAGGAAATGAATTATATGATAAGTTGCTTGATGAATTGATTTATGATTCTATGATGGATAGTCGTGCTGTAATTTTAGAAGCAATAGTAGTTAATATTTTTATAAAATGTGATATTTTTCAAAAGGAGTGATAGTTAATGATTTTACCTAATAAATATATAGAGCCTTCTCAAAGTTTGTTTTATCTAGGCGCTATTACACTTAATATAATTGAAAGAAAAAGAATAAGTTTAGTTGATTTATGGATTGGTTTTAAAAAGAATACTAAAGAAAAAATTTCTTACACCAGATTTTTACAAACTTTAGTATATTTATATGGCACTGGAATTATTTCCTATACAAAAGAAGGTGAAATATATAATGAAAATATTAAAAATTGAAATTTTTTCTCCGAAATTAGAAAAACTTAGAGAGGTAAAATTTAGAGAGAATGGTTTATCGGTCATATATGGTGATGTAGAAAAACCAAAATCCGAAAATGAAACTTCTAATAGTATAGGTAAAACAATTCTTTTAAAAATAGTCAATGTTGTTTTAGGAACAAAGAATAGCGGTAAAGATACAATTAAGGGCCTAGAAGGTTTTATAATAAAAGCTAAAGTAAAAAAAGATGCAGTAGAATATGATGTAGAGATAACCATTGGAGATTCTAAAAGGTACTATATTGATGGAGAAAAGTATAACTTAACAAAATATAAAGAAAAATTTAATATAAATAGATCTTATTATAGCAAGCAAACAATGTTAGATAAAAGAAAAGGTTTGCTATCATCCATTTCTAAGAAGGCTAATAAAGATGACATTTCCGTAATTTTAAAATTGTTATATCTTGAAAATGTCGAATCAATATTTATGAAAATAAAAAAGATGCAAGATGAAATTGAATTAATCAACAAATATAATAATAATTTTAAAGATGACATTAGCCAACTTGAAAGAGAAAATTTTAATAATGAAATGAAGAAAAAACAAATTGACGAAGAATTAAATATTCTTAATGATAGAATACAAACATTAAAACTATCTGATAACATTAGTGAGATTGCGCAAAAAAGAGCAGGTATTGATCAAGATATAAAAAATAAAAATGAAAGATTAAGAATAAATAATATAAGAATTTCTAAATATGAGCAAATAATAAATGACTCTAAAAGTGATTCTATTTCATTATCTGATGTAGAAAAAATATATTCAAGTGCTAAAGTAGAAATACCAATGTTATTAAAAAGGACATTATCTGATGTTGAGGATTTTTATAAAAATCTATTGGATGATAAGAATGATCTGTATAATAAGCAAATAATCGAATTGAAAAAAGTGAATAAAAAACTAGTAGAAGAATTAACAAAAGAACAGAAAGAATTGGATGAATTATCTGAAATAATTTCTGAAAATGATTCTGTAAGAGAAGCTATAAAAATTTATGATTTAAAAACGAAAGAGAAAATTGATGTTGAATCTAAGATTTCTGAAATTAATGCAAAATTAACTCAAATTAACAATTCAAAAAATTTAAAGTCAGAAATTGATAGTTCTTTAATTGAATTGGAAACTTCATTTGAAGAAAATAAATCAATAATTAATAAGTATAGGGAATATATTTATAAATTAGTAAAAAAGATATATGGTAATGATAGAAATCCGTATTTAAATATTAGTATGACAAGCTCAAATCGTAAGTATCAAGCTATGCCAGTAAATATAGATTTAACTTTTGATGGAGATACAGGAGAAGGTTTAATGTCAGCAAAGTTTTTATTATTTGATTTTTTGATTATGAATTATACAAAAAAAGTTGACTTTTTAATAGAAGATTCTTCTTGTTTTGAAGCAATTGATAGAAGACAAATTAAAAATATTTTACAAGAAGGTATTAAAATTTCAGAACAAAATAATAAACAATTAATAGTATCTTTAAATAAATATTTATTAGAAGATATAAGAGATATTCAAGATTGTATTGTTTTATCACTTAATGAGAGCGATACATTATTAAATATTAAGTTTTAGGCTACAGATAGTAGTCTTTTTATATGTAAAAGAAAGAGAGGATTGATATATGAATTATGGAATATTTAGAAGTCAACCAATAATGACTATAAACGATTTAGCACAAATTGGATCACACAATAAGCGAGAGAAAAAAGCCTACAAGAGTAATCCAAATATTAAATTAGAACTAACTAAAAATAATATAGAATTAGTACCCTTAGCAGAAAAGTATGTTAAGGGTTTTAAATTACTTGTAAAAGATTATGAAAAAGAACACAACGAAAGAATGAAAACTGAACGAACTGAAAGAAAAAAGACTTTTAATGAAATGTTAAATAAATCTAAAAGTGTTGTAGCTGATGAACTCATGTTTACTGCAACACATAATTTTTTTGATAATATGAGTAAAGAAGAAATAATGAGTTGGGCAGATACTTGTATGGATTTTGTTTATAATGATTTAGGTTATAAGAAAGAACGAATATTACATGCTACTCTACACATGGACGAGAAAACACCTCATATTCATTGTGTAGTTGTACCACTTGTTAAAAAGTTAGATAAAAGAACAAATACTGAAAGATTAACTATTTCTAAAAAGCAATATATTAAAGATAATATTCATTTATCAGAATTACAAGATATTTATAATATAAGATTAAGAGAAAATGGCTTTGAATTAGAAAGAGGTATTAAGGGTAGTGATAGAAAACATCAAAAAGTAAAGGAGTTTAAGAAAACAACTAGATATTATGAAGATAAAGTAACTACTATCAATAAAAATCTTGATAATGCTATGAATGAATTTGAAGAAAAAATGAAAACCACTAAAAATACTTTAATAGATAAAGAATATGTAAAGGTACGAAAAGACACTTTTGATAGTATGCAAAATGTAATAAGAGAAACTAAACAGGTTATGGAATTTCAACCTAAAATAGAACAACTATTTAAAGAAGTAGATACTTTTAGTAAAAGTCATCAAACATTAGAAAAAGAAAATCTTAACTTACAAAAAGAGGTAAAAGCACTTACTACAAGAAATCAAAACTTAACAAAAGAGAATAACAATCTAAAAGACTATTTAAAAGCCGTTTTAAAGGCAATTAAACACTTTTTTAGAGAATTACTACAAATTGGTAATGAAAAGACAAAAGATCGTGCTGCAAGTGAAATAAAAGACTATTATGACAATGAAGATTTTGATTCTAATGATGTTTATGATATTTCAAAAGGTACAACTAAACAAGATGAATTATTTGATTATGCAGAAGTGCCTAGCTATTTAAAAACTAGCAAGAGGTCTTATGATGACAAAGATAAAGATGATTATGAAATTAGTCTATAAAATAACATTTGTTATTTTACCTTGACAATTATAAGAAAAATAGTATAATAAATAACAAGTGTTATTTAATCTGTTTAGGAGGTGTTTTTATTGGCAAGAAAAATAGTATTCAATGAAAATGTTATTTTAGAAAAGACAAAAGATTTTATTAAAGAAAAAGGAATAGATTCAATGAATGCTAGAGATTTGTGCAAATACATTGGCTGTTCAACTCAACCAATATTCAAAAACTTTGGTAGTATGGATGGATTAAAAAAGAATCTAAAGGAATACTTACATGATTACTACAATGATTTTATTTACAATATTGTAGATAAAGAAAACTATTTATACACTATCAGTTTTGCATATGCATTGTTTGCACTTAAAGAATCTAATATATTTAAGGCATTATTTATGAGTGATTTAGCAGGAACAAGAACAATAGAAGAAGTATTAAATTCACCACAAAATATTGATACAATTAAATCCATTCCTAAACAATATAAACTAACAAAAAAACAATCTGAAAAATTGTATAGAGATGTTAGATTTTATACTCATGGGCTATCTTGTCAAATTGCATGTAAAAGTATCTTAGTAAATGAACAGGAAATTAAAAATTTAATAACAAACATTATAAAGAATTTAAAGGAAGTGATTTAGATGAAAGAAACTATAAGAAACTTAAAAAAGGTCTATAGTTATGGAAAGGAATATAAATCTTGTTTAATAATTCAAATAATATGCTGTATAGTTGGCATAGCAATAAATATTAGTGTTCCACTTGTATCAGCTAAATTTATTGTTAATTTTACTGATTCTATATGGAATCAAGCTGTTTTTATGGCTTTAATATTATTAGGTATAAGTACAGTGAATGAATTTAAAACATTAATTATTAGAAAAAACACACAAATATTTCGAAGAGGTACTGTTAGAAATATGCAAATGTCTTTAGGTAGAGAAACATTAAGATTAGAGCAATCTACTTTAGATTCTAATTCTAGTGGTGCTTTTATTCAAAGACTCACTAATGATACTGATAAAATGGCAGGTATGTTTACAACTGGAATGGGAAAACTAACAGGTTTCTTATCTAATATTGGCTCATTTGTCACTATTTTAGTAATAGACTATCATATGTTTATTTATTATCTATTAGCAGCAACAATACTTACAATATTACATTATATTAAAAATGAACAAGTTGGAAAGAAAGATGTTGAATTTAGAAATCAAAGTGATAAAGTTGCTGGCCTTACTGGAGAATTAGTAAGAGGTGCAAGAGATATTAAAATGTTATTTGCGAAAGAAAGTTTTATGAAAGAATTAGACAAAAATGTTAAACTTCAAAGTGAGAAAAATTTTGAAATGAGAAATATTGATATGGGCTTTAATTTAGTAATAGATTTATTAAAAAATTTCTTTGAATTTATTACTATAGTTGCTTTGATATATTTAGTTACTAAAGATATAATTACAGTTGCTATTGCAGTAGCGCTTTATAGTTATAGATCTACTGTTCTTACAGATTTAATGGGTACTGTATCATCTTTGCTTGAAGAGTGTAAAAGTTTTAATATTTCTTGCAATAGAGTTTTTGATATAATTAACAATAAAAAATTTAAAAAAGAAAAATTTGGCAATAAGCACATCAATAATATTGTAGGCGAATTTGAATTTAAAAATGTAGTGTTCTCATATGATGATAAAAATACAATATTAAATAAATTAAATTTAAAAATAGAAGCAAATAAAACCTATGGTATAGTTGGAAAAAGTGGTGAAGGTAAAACAACTATGTTTAATCTTTTGTGTAAAATGTATGATACTAAAAGTGGTTTTATCTCTATTGATGGAATAGACATAAAAGAATTAGATGAAGAATCAATAAGAGGAAATATTACAATAATTAGTCAAAATCCATATATATTTAATCTGAGTATAAAAGATAATTTAAAACTTGTTAAAAATGATATAACTGATGAAGAAATAGAAAATGCTTGTCGTTTAGCTTGTTTAGATAATTTTATAAATAGTTTACCTCAAAAATATGATACTGTTGTTGGAGAAGGTGGAGTAAATTTATCTGGAGGGCAAAGACAAAGATTAGCTATTGCTCGTGCATTGGTGCAAAAAACTAAAATTATTCTATTTGATGAAGCCACATCTGCTTTGGATAACGAAACACAAAGTAAAATACAAAAGGCAATCGATAATTTAAAAGATAAATATACAATAGTAATAATAGCACACAGATTATCAACAATAGTAAATTGTGATGAAATTATGATATTACAAAATGGTCAAATAATAGATAGTGGAACACATAAAGAACTATTAAAATCTAATAAAGAATATAAAAGATTATGTGAAACTGAAATTGTTGAAAAATAATTTGCGGCAGAAATCCAAAAGAAACTTCGTAACTAATGGATTTCTGCTTTTTTAACTAACTTTTAGACAAGTTAGTAACACACTACGATATTGGTATAACCAATAACGATGTGTGCCAAGGGACTCGTCCCTTTGGAAACCCTACCATAGCAACTTATTACAAACTAATCATAAGTAATAATGTTGCCTTATTTAATATAAAAAAACATAATACTATTGTTATTTATTAGTATTATGTTTTTGTTTGTATTCATCAATATCAATAAGAACTGACTTTCTAAGTAATGCAGGATCAGTTTTAGGATATTTAGATTTATCAAGTTTTTCTAAATTTGGTCGCATTATTCTAGTCATTTCTTTTAAAGTTTCTTTTACTTCATTCATTGTGATTTCCTTTTTATAAATTTCAGGATTTTCAATTCTATCGATTAAGTCAGTACATATATTTTTGCATTCTAAAGCATTTTTTCTTCTTTCTTCAATGTCATTAAGAACATCATAATAGAATTTTACATAAGTATCTAACTCATCTTGATAATCTTTGTATGATCTTCTTTCAGTAGCAACCATGCCCCAATTAATATCTATATCATTATAACCTGCTAATTCCATTAATTTAACTAAACTTAAATTAAGTGCTTCTGCTATACCTTTTAAAAATAGTACATTTGGTTTTTGTCTTTTTCCTGCTTCAATCCTTGAAACCTCGGCACAATCCATATTAGATAGTTTTGCAAGTTGTCTTTGAGATATGCCTTTTGATGTTCTTGCTTCACAAATATATTTACCAAGTTCAGTAGTATTTTTTTTCATAACATAAAAACTCCTTTTTAATTACTAAAAGTATTGTAACATAAATTGTTGTAAAAATCAACAATATTGTAATTACTATGTTGACAATTACATCATATAATGATATATTAGATTTGTAAGTGATGTAAAAATCAACGCAAGAAAGGAGGAAATGGATGACTAATACTCAACTAGAAATTCCAAAGAGATTATGGAATGATAAAAGAATTAAGCCTGAGGGGAAATTAATATATTCGTATATTTATTCTAAAGGTCAAGATCGAATCATTACAGATTTAAATGTTGGAGAGTTACAACAAGTAGTAAGGATTAGTAATCAAGGATTAAAGAAGAACTTAAAAAAATTAGAAGATTACAAATACTTACTATTTAAGGAATACTCAAATGGAATGTACACGATTAATATACTAGGATAGTCTAAGGACACCTAGTAGTAATGGTACAGTAAGCTTGGTAGACTTATGTTAGTACCTTAAACTTTTACCAAAATAATTGGTTAATTCCAAAACTATCATTTATTCTAGGAGGAATATTATGCCTTTTATAAGGTCTTACACAGCAACGCCAAGAATAATATTAAATGATAGCAATTGTTCATCAACAGACAAGTTGATATTAGGAATAATTAATTCACTATCATACAATAAGGAATATTGCTATGCTAGTAATAGTTATTTTGCAAAGGAGTTAAGTTTAGGTACTAAAACAATTTCAAATTCTTTATCAAGACTTAAAAAACAAAAATATATTATCATCAAATATGTAGATGGTAAGAGAAGAATATATTTGAATCCTGAAATAGTAAGTAAAGCAAATGCTAATGTGGTAGAAAAAAATTTCCAAGAACCTATGGAAGAAAATTACTACCATGATAGAAGAATTAATAATAGAAAAAATAATAGAAATAATATTGGTCCAATTATAACGAAAGATTCTGATGGTGTAGAACTATGGGATGGTGTGAAATGTGAAGCTATTCCACTTTCACCTGAAGAAGAAAAAGAAATGCAAGAATTAATGAAAGATTATATGTAAAGAAAGGAGAGATGTTTATGATTGGAGGAATCTATTTATAAATAACATGAAAAGGGGGAATGAGAAAATGGAGGTCGTATATAATGTAGTTTTTAGTGTAAAAAATAATGTAGAAAAAACTGATAAAGAAATAGAAGATATTTTAACAAAGAAATTGTTGAGAGCTATTCTAAACTTAGAAAATGCAAATAGCATAGCTTTAAATAATTGTTAATATGAAGTATAATACCTTTATAGATTTAAGTTTGTTTTACCTCAAGGAAGTTTGAGGTGATAGCAAATGGAAAAGGTAGGTGTATATTGTAGACTATCTGATGAAGATAGATATAAGAAAAACAAAAATGATGATAGTGAGTCAATTGCTAATCAAAAAAGTATGCTTTTAAAATATGCTTTAGAGCAAGATTGGGAAATCGTTGATATATATTCAGATGATGACTATTCAGGAGCAGGAACTTATAGACCAGATTTTGAAAGAATGATTAAAGATTGTGAATCAGGAAGAATTAATATTGTTCTATGTAAAACTCAAAGTAGATTTTCAAGAGATATGGAAGTAGTAGAAAAATATCTTCATAATAAGTTTGTGGAATGGGGAGTAAGGTTTGTTAGTATTGTAGATAATGCAGATACGAATAATGAAGCCAATAAAAAATCTCGCCAAATTAATGGACTTGTGAATGAATGGTATCTAGAGGATTTATCTAATAACGTTAAGAAATCTTTAAAGAATAAAAGAGAAGATGGATTATATATGGGAAGTTTTGCTCCCTATGGTTATTTAAAAGATCCTAACGATAAACACAAGCTTGTTATTGATGAAAATGTAGCTTATGTAGTAAGAGAGATATTTGAAAAATATAAAGAAGGAATTGGTTATCATAGAATTTGTGCAAGTCTAAATGAAAGAAATATATTGTGTCCATCTCTTTATAAAAAATCTATAGGAAGTAATTTTGTTTGTTGCAACTTTAATTATAAAACAACTGGTATATGGACTTCAGATACAATTGCTAAAATGCTTCAAAATGAAGTTTATATTGGTAACTTAATACAAGGGAAAAGAACAAATATTAGTTATAAAAATCATAAATCAAAAAAAGTTCCAAAATCTGAATGGTGTAGAACTGAAAATGCACACGAGTCAATCATTGATAAAGAAACTTGGTATTTAGTACAAAAAAGATTAGGTAAACATGAGAAACCTATGTCTAATGGTAAAATTCATATTTTAAGTCAAAAAGTTTATTGTGAAGAATGTGGAAGAATATTTATGAGAAACCAATGCAATATTACTTGTGCAGGTGGAAAAGTAGAAAAAAGAGCATATCTTCAATGCAAAGGTAATAAAAAATATCATACTTGCGACAATAATCGTTCTATAAGACTAGATCTACTAGAAGAATATGTACTAAATGCAATCAATGAATTATTAAAGAAATGTAATGAAGCATTATTAAAAAGTGATTTAGAAAAAGAACTTAATAAAGAAAATAACCAAGATATAATCATAACTAATCTTAATAAAGAAAAAGCAAATCTTGAAAAAAAGATAAACGAAAGCAAATTATATTTTAAAAATCTTTATCAAGATAAGATGAAAGGTGTTATATCTGAAGATGATTTTCAAATGTTAAGAGAAGAATATACAAAAGATGTTGATGGTTATCAAACTAGACTTGAAGAGATTGAAAACGAGCTAGGAGAAACAGAAGTCAGAAAGCAAAATTCAAAAGATATTGAGAGCATACTTAAGAAATATAAAAATATTAAAGAACTAAATAAAATAATAGTTGATGAATTTATTGAAAAAATATATATTGGTAAGCTGAATAAGGAAACAAATACACGAGAAATCAGATTAGAGTGGAATCTTGATTTATAATATAACCTAATAAATTTAGTATAAGTGATAGTTTTTGGGGAAAACCGATACAAGCCATGGGGGAGAAGATCCAGGAGCAATAGGAAATAATTTACAAGAAAAGGATTTAACATTACAAGCAGCAAAATATATGTATCAAAGATTTAAGGAGTTGGGTATACCTGCTACAATAGTTAGAGATACAGATGAAACCTTACCACGTGAAGAAAGAATTAGAAGAATAATGGACGCGTATGGCAATGATCCTAATGTAGTTTTAATATCTAATCACATAAATGCGGGTGGTGAAAGGTTCAGCTACCATTGTTAGATTTAATTGGGTATTTAGACGGCTGTATTTGAATGAAAGCAATTGAATGCAGAAGTTATTGAAAAAATGATTTTTGATTTAGTATGAGCCTAAAATTGAATTTTATTTAGCTTTTTTGGCTGAATTGCTTGCAAATTTAATTAATTTGTCGAGTTATGTGGTATAATAAGTATGTAAGATAAGCAGTATTCAATCTTTTTAAGATGGATACTGCTTTTATGTTAAATGAAAGTGTAATTCTTATAGAGGTAGTAATGTATGGAAGTTATTTTAAAATTAAGAGATTATTATAATAGAAATTGTAAAAATTTGATTTTTGTCGGTGAAAGAAAATTAAGTAACTATAATAATTGCAAAATGTATTTTTTGGATGTTGAAAATAAAATAGAACTAAATAATTATAAAAAAGTATTTCAAGAATATTTGCTTTTCTATATTAGGAATAGGGATCATTTGAAATCAATAAAAAAAATTAACGATGCAACTACTGATGAGCTGCTATCAATAAATTTATTATATGAAGGAAAAAAAATTCGTAGTAATAAAGGATTATATCCACAAATTGATATTGAAAAATCTGGAATATATGGAGAGTTATTTAATGATTTTTATTTAAATATTGTGAAGCAAGAAGAAGTTGTTTCAACTTATTCTTTACGAAGCTCTTTTAATCTTCCCAATATTAAGGGTGTGGATTTAGTAGCGTGTAAAATAGAAAATAATAATTTAGTCATAATATTTAGTGAATCTAAATTTGTATCTAGCATATCATCTGCCTCATCAAGTCTTTGTGATGATATAGTTGGAACAGATAGTCAACTTGGACATATTACAAAAGATTATATTAATCAATATACATCTTTCATAATGAATAAAAATCATTCTATTTATTTTGATAAGAACAATAGTAAATTAATAATGAATAAATTGAACGAATTAAATAATTTAATACTAAATCAGGAAATTGAACCAATTGATGCAATAAATAATTTAAATATAAAAATTAGATTTGATTTTTTTGCAATTTATAATGACAGTAATTATAACATTGAAGAAAGAAGAGAATTTTTTTTGAAAATAGTTAACCAATTTAATAGTAATATACTTAATACAGGGATTAATAAATATGATATTGAAATTGTTTTTATACCAACAAAAAATAAATCAATGGATATAAAAAAGGAAGTTGAACAATGGGATTAAATAGATTTGATGTAATTAGACAAATTAATTTATATTCTTCTGAAGACAATCAAGAGGCATTAATTGATTTGTTATGTGAAATATTAGATGATGAAGAATTTAAAACTAGGAATTTGGATTTGATTGAAATAATAATTTCTATTGGTGAATTATATGGTTATTATAGTTATATAGAAAATTTTGGTAAAACATTTGGTTATTCTGAAGCAATAAGAAAAAATATGTATAAAAGTAATGATGGTAAAATATATTATAATTCGGGTCAATTATCTCTTTTAAATGAAATCAAAAATGAAAATAAATTATTTATTTCAGCACCAACTACATTTGGAAAAACAAAATTGGTTCTCGACTATATTTTATTAGAAGCAAATAATTTTAATAATATATTGTTTTTAATACCAACAAATTCTCTTTCTGAAGAAATATATATAAAACTGTTAAACTTCAATCATATTCATAATTTTGATTATCATATTACGACTAATCCTAAAATTTTAGGAAATAAAAATATTTTGATTTTGACTCCAGAAAAATATTTATTATTGTTGGAATCTAAAGATATTGATTTTGATTTATATATTATGGATGAATCATATAAAATTGAAGAAGAAGATAAAAATATAGATTATGATGATCCATTGAATTCAAGATCTAGCAAATTTAGAAGAACAATGGATATTATCGCTTCAAAACAAGGTAAGACAATTTACTTATCGCCATTTACTTATATAACCGATGATTCAATGAATAGATTTTTTGATAAATATAATGTAAAAAAAATTAATAGGAAAGATAAATATGTCAGTAAAAAGTTGTATAAAATAGCTGATAGCAGTGATTTTAAAATTATAAATAGTACTGCAACTGGTTTTTTGAAAACTATGAGTGGGGTTGATAAATCAGTATTTATTGTAAAAGAATTATTAGACTCAACAATTGTATACGTTAGATACCCCAAGGATGCTTTAGATTTTGTTAATAAATATAAACTAGATTGTAAAAAAGAAGATATAAGTGATAGATTTAAAAAATTTATGAAGCATATAGAGGATAATTATGAATTTGAAGGTAGTAAGTGGTATATTTTAGAAGGCTTAAAGAAGGGAATAGGTGTCTATGTTGCTCCTATGCCAAGATATATAAAACGTGAAATTGTAAAACTGTTTAATGATGGAGAATTAAAAATATTAGTTGTAACATCTGCTTTTGCTGAGGGTGTAAATAGTTCTGCAAAAAATATAATAATAACAAATGACGTAGTAGGAAGCAATGTTAAAATGACTTCTCTAGATTTATTAAATCTAAGTGGTAGAGCAGGCAGATTTGGAGTTCATAGTAAAGGTAATATTTTTTCTGTAAAAGATGATATTTACGATAGATTAGTAGATTGTATTGATAGTGGTGTAAAAATATCTAATTCAAATTATGAAAACGGAAAAAATGGAAATGATAGAGCTTTATATGATATAGAAAAAATAGACAAGAATTATTTAAGTATTAATGAATTAGACAAAAGGAATTTAGTTGAAGCAATACAAAATAGTTATAATTTAAGTGATTTAGATTTGAATATTGCCTTATCAATATCTAATTATGATAAAATTAGATTATATGATTTTTTTATGAAAAATAGTACTGATAACCTAATTAATACAAGAAATGAAATTATTAATAATTTACTTAAAAATGAAAAAAAGGACGTTGTAATTTCTATGAAGTTTATATTTGATGAGCTGGTTAGTGCTGGCATAAAAATATCAAAAGAAAAAGGCGACTTACCACCATACAGCAAAAATAATGAGTTTTTATGGGGAAAATTTTATAGTATTCATTCTAGTGGGAATGTTAAAGAAATATTAAGAAGAAGAAAACAATATATAGAAGAAAAGTATAACTTAGAAAAAAATAGCTTTGAAAATTCAAAAAGTTGGATTGATGAATATATAACAGATGGTAAAGTTGATGATTTTAAATTATATAATCAGGCGTTTAGATTTATTTCTAATATAATTGAATATAGAATACCATTTTATGTAGGCTTTTATGTGTCTATATTTAAACTGTATTGTAAAAAAAATATTGAAAACATTGATTCTAGTTATGATATTATTGAAATATCTAACAATTTAGAAAATAAAAATATAGATGAAGAATACGATGATTTAGTAGAATTTGGCTTTTCTATTGATATGATAAAAAAAATACAAATATCGAATGGTGATGTAAATTTGCTTGATGACTATGAAAAAATTATTTACAAAGAGTATAAGGCATTAGTATATTAAGGAGCGGATTTAAATGATTTATATAACAGGAGACATACATAGAGATTTTTATAGATTGCATAATATAGAAAAAAATGAAAATAATGTGGTAATTATATTAGGTGATGTTGGTATTAATTATTGCTTAAATAAAGAAGATAATAAATGCAAAAAGTATTTAAACGATATGAATATAAAATTATTTTGTATTCAAGGTAATCATGAAGAACGACCTGAAAATATATCAAGTTATAAAGAAGTTGATATGTTTGGCGGGAAAGTATTTATTGAAGATGAATATCCAAATTTAATATTTGCTAAAAATGGTGAACTTTATACAATAGATGGTAAATCTGTACTTGTTATAGGTGGAGCCTATTCAGTAGATAATGATTATAGATTAGCATATGGGCATAGATGGTTTAAACATGAACAGTTAAGTGGATTCGAAAAAGAACAAATATTAAATAAATATAGTGGTAAACATATAGATATAATTTTATCTCATACTTGCCCTTTAAAATATGAACCAACTGAGGTATTTATGAAAGGATTAGATCAATCCAAAGTAGATAAATCTATGGAAATATTTTTAGATAAAATAGAAGAAAATATTGATTATGATAAATGGTATTGTGGTCATTTTCATACAGAAAAACAGATTGATAAGCTAGAATTTATGTTTGGAAGAATCAAAATATTTAATAAAGATGAATTCTATCCTAAATATAATAGAAATGGTTATGAAATAATAAGAGATGTTTATAGTCAAGATGAAGTTATGAAAGAAGAAGTTATTTGCCCAAAATGCCATTCTAAAGATATATTGGTAATAAAAGGTGATGGATTTAGAATAGATGGAGCAGACTTTATTGGAATTACTTGCAATGATTGTCAAAAAGTTTATGGATTTGGTGATGTTAATTATAAGCCTAATTGCCCTAAAGAATTATGAAAAGTATTTGAAATAATAAGAGATTGAATTAAAAAAATAATTAATTTCGTGATATAATTATATTGATTATTTTTTGTGAGGTGGTAGTATGACATTTAAAAGTTATAGTTGGTCTATTGGAACAACCAGTTTTAGAACAAGCCAGCTAAACTATAAAATTGAAAGACAGTTACAGCTTTTAAAGGATTTTTGGCAAAAAAATTTAGATCTAGATTGGAATTATAAAGGAAGTATAAAAAATATTAAATTATTAAATGACGAGAAATATCCATTACAAATTAAGTATTATGAGTATATGAAAGAAAATGATTTTATAACTGGAAATGCTAAAATTAGAGATAAAGACGCTAGAGAAAAAACATCAGGATTAGTTAATATTGGTATGCTTACTAAAGATAGAAAAATAACTGAAGTTGGTTTACAAATAGAGAGTTTATTGCATATAGAGCAAACAAAAAATAATATTTTTTATATTGCAGATGATAGCTATAATTATCTACTACAGTTTTTAAAATTACAGATAGATGAAAAAGGAATAAAAATAAAACCTTTTATAGCATTACTATACATGCTTGAAAAATTAGATTATTTAACATATGATGAATTTACATATTTGTTGCCATTGTGCAAAAACAAGTATGATGTTAGAAAAATGGTTGAAATTATAAAAAATAGTAGAATGGCATTAGATGTAGATACTATCATCACAACAAGAATATATGACATGGATAATTATTTACGTGCATTTGAAGAATTTAGAAAAGACTATCCGGTCAATGAAAAGACATTTGAAATGATAGGAATGAATAGAAAAAGTGCTAGTTATGAACATGCATATTTACCTGTTTATAATGAATTAGTTAATTTAGCTTTTCATTTAAGACACAACACATTTGAAGAAAGAATTGAATCTTATAATAAATTGCATGAATATTGTAAGAATATTTCTGGTAATGCTAAATCTTATTGGAATGAATATTTATTCATGGGATACAGGCCTAGAACTTTTGACGAAGAATTTGATAGAAAATTCAGACAATTAGAAATATCAGAGGTTAAGAATATAATTGATTTTAAAAGAGTGTTTTTTGAAAGAGAACATATAATAAAATGGAAAGTAAATTTAAAAGAATATTTTGACTTAAATAAGAGATATTTTTCATTAACAGATATCATAAAATTTGAAGATGAAAAAATAGAACTAGATCTACTACCTAAGTATTATTTTAAAGATATTATAGATGATTTATTAAATGAGGAATTACTTTACGATAAAGAATATTATGCTTTATTCCATTCAGTTGTTCCTATTGAAAAAATTTCTAAGAAATATACTACTAATATTGAAAAAGTCGTAAATGAGATAAATAAAGATTTAAATACTGATTTAACTGTTAGTAATATTAATACATATCTAGAAGACGAGAAAATTAAACAATTTAATCAATTGATAGATGAAAAATTCAAGGGAACTGATTTATTAATGTTATTAGATTTAATAAAAAATAGAGATGATTCTGAAGTTTGTGAATATGTTACTGATAATGCTGATGTTCCAACTATTTTTGAATATGTTCTTGGAATAGCATGGTATAGAATAAGCGGCCAAAAAGGAAATATATTAAATTATATGAATTTAAGTTTGGATGCCGATTTACTTCCTAAAACACATGCGGGTGGCGGAATGGCAGATATTGTTTATAAGTATGAAGAAGATTCTTATCCTAGACATGATTTGTTGATTGAAGCAACATTATCTGAATCTACAGGGCAAAGAGTTATGGAAATGGAACCTGTTTCTAGACATTTAGGTGAAAATATAAAATTAACAAAAAATGAAAAAGATTATGCTATACTTGTTGCTCCCCAATTGGATGAGAGAATAGTGTTAGATTTTAGGAGTATGAAAAATAGATATTATCCTAAAGGAAATGATGAGTATATAAATGGATTAAAAATTATTCCAATTAGCATAGATATACTAAAAAAGATTATAAATGAAAATAAGGATTATAATTATATATATGATTGGTTTGACAGTGCATACAAATCAACAATTCCAGATCCAATATGGTATCAAAAAGAAATATTAGAAAAGTGATTAAAGGTAGTTGTTAGACTATCTTTTTTTTGTTATAATATAAATATAATATGATGCCTAAAATGGAAATAAGGATGGTGTACTATGAAGAATATTACAATTAACAATAGAAGATATATAGGTAGTAAATCAAGAATGATTAGCTTTATAAAAGAAGTTATGGAAAAGGAAAAAATTGAATATTCTTCATTTTTAGATTTATTTGGAGGAACAGGAATTGTAGGAGATTTTTTTAATGATTCAAAGACAAAGATTTATGTTAATGATTTATTAAAGTCTAATTATCTTTCCTATTTAGCATGGTTTGGAAATGATAAAATAGATAAGAAAAAAATACAAAAATATATAGATAGTTATAATTCTTTATCGGAACTAAAAGATAATTATTTTTCAATTAATTTTTCTAATACATATTTTAGTAAGGAAAATTGTAAAAAGATAGGTTTTATTAGGGAAGATATTGAAGAAAAATATATTAATGGAATATTAAATATTAGGGAAAGAGCAATTTTAATCACTTCTTTATTGTATGCTATGGATAAAATTGCTAATACTGTTGGTCATTATGATGCATATAGAAAAAATGGGAATTTAGATAGACAATTAGAGTTATGTATGCTAAATTTAAAATCTAATACTAATAATAAAAATAATAAAATATTTAATGAAGATTCTAATGAATTGGTTAGAAATATAAAAGCTGATGTAGTGTATATTGATCCACCATATAATTCAAGACAGTACTCTGATGCTTATCATTTATTGGAAAATGTTGCTATGTGGGAAAAAAATGAAGTTTTTGGTGTGGCTAAGAAGATGGAAAGAAATGGTATAAAGAGTAAATACTGTTCAGTTTCTGCACCTTTAGCATTTAAAGATTTAATAGAAAATATAAATGCCAAATATATTATTGTTTCTTATAATAATATGGGTAATAAAGGTGCAGGAAGATCTCAAGCAAAGATTAGTGATGAAGATATAATTACAATTTTAAATAAAAAAGGGAAAGTAAAAAAATATGAGATAGATTTTGCTCAATTTAATACAGGGAAAACCCATATAGAGAATCATAAGGAAAGACTTTTTGTTTGTAAAGTTGGAAAAATTACTAAATCTAGAAAGAAAAAAGCTATAGTATGTGAAGATAAAGTAAAATCACCATTGAATTATACTGGAGGAAAATATAAGATATTAAATCAAATAATACCAATATTTCCTAAAAATTTAGATTTATTTGTTGATTTGTTTTCAGGAGGAGCTAATGTTGGAATCAATGTTAATGCAAAGAGAATTGTTTGTGTGGATAAACAAAAGGAGATTATTCGTGTTATGAATTTGTTTAAAAAGTATGAAGATGGCTATATTATAGATACTCTTGAAAAACTAATTAATAAATATGAATTAAGCAATTCGTTACTTAATGGTTATGAAATATATAATTGTACTAGTGATAAAGGATTGGGATCTTATAATAAAAATAAATATATACAATTGAGAAATGACTATAATAAGATTAAGAATGATTCTATAGAAAAAGATTTTTTATTTTTACTATTAGTTATTTATGGATTTAATAATCAAATAAGATTTAATTCTAACGGTGAATTTAATATGCCTGTTGGTAAAAGAGATTTTAATAATTCTTTAAGAAAAAATTTAAAGAATTTCATTACAAAGTTAAAAACTAAAAATATTGAGTTTGTTAATTCGGATTTTAGAGAAATTGCAATTGAAACTGCAAATAATACACTAGTATATTGTGATCCACCATATTTTCTAGGTACTGCTAGTTATAATGAAAATGGTGGATGGACTGAGAAAGATGAAATAGATTTATTAAACTATTTATCATTATTAGATAGTAAAGGAATAAAATTTGCTTTATCAAATGTTATAGAACATAAGGGCTCTAAGCATAATGTGTTGGAATCTTGGGTTAAAGAACATAATTACAAAATTCATTTTATTGATTGTGATTATAATAATTCAAATTATCATAAACAAAATGGAAATATTACAAAAACTAAGGAGGTTTTAATAACAAATTATTAGTATAGAAAAAATAGTAAAAAAAAAAGAAAAATTGAATTATAGACTATAATAAATCAAGAGATAGAATATGATAAAGTAGAAATAAATTTCTATATGCTTTAGTGAAGGTATGAATAATCTAGTTTATTATCCAAAAATAATTTAGTGTACTTTTCGCGTACGATTTGAATACGATTTAGTTTACTATTTAAAGTCAATTTAGTTTACTATTCGACTACTAAAAAAATACAATTTAGTTTATTGACTAAATACAGTCAAGTGATAAAATGGAGTAAACTAGAGATATTATGCAAAGAAATATGTACTATTTAGTTTACTAATTAGTGTACTAAATTGTTTACTTTTTGGTTTATTATTTAGTTTATTGTTTTGTTGATGTCAATAGATTATAATGTAATAAAATAGCAATATTTATGGGAAGACTTAGGTCTTCTTTTTGCATGTTTTAATGGAGGTGATGATTATGACTAGTCATCCTATAAAAATTACTGATTTTATTAAAATAGGATGATAATAACAGATTAATATCTATTATAAATAAAGGGTTAAATAGAGAAACATCCTTTATATTAATCTACGAAGTAGGATGAATTTCGTAAGTACGAAATAAGAATAGCACCATTAAATTT
>CANORV010000011.1 GCA_947569245.1 uncultured Mycoplasmatota bacterium
ATTATAACTACTATGATACTTTTCTTTTTCTTCATATTTTATCCCTACCTTTATTATATAATAACACATAGAAACATAAATTAAAAGAAAAAATAATCAGTTAAATGATTATTAGCAATTTTACACCTTTTAATATATATAAATAAATTACATTTTCTTCTTTAGTATCATTGGAATATCCCTAAATTCTGTTACAACTGCTGTTGCTTTATCATACAATTCCTGCTTTTTTCCATCATAATCCACTAAAATAGACTGAATACCAGCATTTCTACTAGGAACTATATCTACTTCACTATCACCAATATGTATTACATTTTCTACTTTCAAACCTAATTTATAAGTAGCTACTAGAAAACCAACTTTTGTAAACTTAATATAATTATTATCATAAGCATAAATACCTTTAAAATATTCCGTTAGGGCATATTTATCTAACTTTTTTAATGCCTGTTTATAAAACCAATTAGTATAACAATATAAAACATAATCATGACTTAATTTAGCAATAGAAAGATTTATCCCCTCTTCAATCATCGTAAAATCTGCTTCTTTTAAAAACATTCTTCTTCGAAAGTCATTTCCTGATATTCCATTTTATTTTAAAATTTCAATTGTATTTTCAAGTATTGCTCCATAAATTTCTTCTTGACATTCACTAGATGTAATAAGATGAATATCAAAATAACTAACGGCTTTGAAAAATTGTTGCAGTACTTCATCACTATATTGGATATTATATTCTGCTAGAACGAGGCCAAAAAATTTGGTACACTAGTCCACTGTGTAATAGTTCCATCAATATCAAAAGATAACATTTTTGTTTCATTTATATTTAATTCATTTTTAAGTATCATAAGCCACTCCAAAATTTATTATATTCTATCATAGAAAATTCAAAAAACAATTACTTCCTTATTTTAAAAAATAATTTTCTCTTTACATTTTCTTAACTAGACTTCTTATTGTATCACTACTAGTCATATAATCAGCAAAAAGATTTGATAATCTACTAGACTCATCGAATTGATTTAAATCACTATCAATTCTCTTTTTTAATAGTGCTAATTTTTTCTTATTAAATAACAATAAATTTTCAATATTTTTCCAAATAACAGTATAACAAATATCTAAATTTTGAATTCTAATTGATTTTTTTATAGTTTCATCTGTTATATTATTTTCATCGATATCTTTTAAAATTAATGGTATATCAATTTTATAAAAACTATTTTCTCTAGAAATAATGACATAACTACTAGTATCTAAAAAATATAAAGTACCATTGTCTCTTCTATTATAAAAAACATCATGCATCAGGCAAAAATTATTTGCAAAAGCTAGGCTATCATTTTCTAGTAGTCTAAAATTATTAACTACTTGCTCTTTTGTAACATCAACAGAAGAATGCTTGAATATTTCTCTTTTTTTAATTACTTCATTTGCATACCCTAAATACTTACCATCTACATCTCTAACTATTTTTCGTGGTGGAATAATTCTATCTGTTTTAATTGTAGTAAAAAAGCAGTCCTTTTTTTCTTTTTTTTCACGGTCTACATAATCATAATATATTTTTACAGCTTGATCTTTATACCTAAATACTTTTCCTTCTACACCTGAACCTAAATAATTTTTTAAATTACTTATATCTAGATTAATCTTTTGATTGTCTATATAGCAAATCATTATCTTCCCCTCTTTGTCTTACATAAATCTTTTACATATTCTGAAACACTATCATATCCTACTGTTTCTTTTTCTAACATCTTAACACATCCCAATACTTTTGCCATCTTTTGAAAATCTGAATACACCTTTCTAGTTAAGCTTTCAGATTCACACACATTAGCAATTTCATCAGAAATTATTTCACCTATTAAGATTTCCAATTCATCAAAATTATTTTTTTCTATTTTTCTTTTGGTTAAACAATTAGAAAAATCAACGCTAAAACAGCTAACATCAAAAATATTTAAATGGCCATTATCAATCATATTATGAACTCCAAAATCTCCAACTATTACCTTTTTTTTACTCAATGTAAATATATCATTTTCTATTTCTTCAATATCAGTAAAAAAGTCCAAAACAGATTTTTCAAGAATTCTTTTTAACGATTTATTCCTTTTTTGTAATTCCTTTAAAGTTTTTATATAAACGGTTTTATATCCCGAATATAATTTGTTTTCATCATAAATAATATCAACAGGTAAAAAGATTCGTTTAGTATTGATATCTATTAGATACTTACAAGAATCTTCATCTATATAATCAGAGTCATCTTTATAATGTATTTTATATACAAAACCATTTTTTTCATAACATATTCCTTCTGCTGTTTTATCTTCATTAATATTTCGAATATCTTTTTCATTTAAATCTATTTCTTCCTGATTACAATAATATTTCATGAACTTTCACCACCATTTAGGAATATCTTATTAAAACAATTAAAAAATTACTTACTTTCTTAAAATATATTCTTTTATTGTTTCACCCTTTTTTAACAAATTATCAAAATTTTCTAAATTAGAAAATAAAAAATTAGTCCTATTTACTTCTTCAATACTAGTAATTTTTTCATTACTATTCTTTACTACAAAATTATATAATGCTCTTTTAGTATAAGCTATATTATTACTTAGAATTTTCTCTGTTTGATTATAAAAAACTTCATTACTTTTATCAACATGAATGTAACTACTAGAGTCAATAATATATAATTTTCCATTATACCTTATATTAAAATCAAGATCATTCATTACAAAATCATTATTACTAATAAGTGGAATATCATTTTCCAAAAGTTCATGTATATTTTCACTTAAATCTTCCTTTGTAGCATCTAAAATTGATTTTTCGGAAGACAAATCAATATATTTCATTTTATGACCACAGTATTTTTGATTAATACCATATATTAAATCTTCAGGTATAATAACAAACTTTGTTTTCATAGTACTAAAAATTCGATCACATTCTTCGTGATTTATATAACCCATTCTAATACTTTCTTTATTATATATTTTTATAGCACTATCTTTATATTTATAAACTTTACCTTCTGTTCCTTTACCAATTAATTTAAAAGGATTCAAAAAAATTTTTTTATTGCCTAAAACATATATCATTTTTATCTCCTTTTAATGTAATTAATTTTTATTTTTCTCTTATAATACATTCTTTTATTATTTTACTTATAATAATTTATTATTACTAAATCAATTTATCTTTTTATTACTTTTTAACGATTACATATTTTCTTATATGTTTTAGAAACATCTTCACAGTACTCTTTGATACTGTTATATCCTTTTGTTTCTTTTTTTAGCATATTACTAAAACCTATATAAAAAGCCTTCTTATCTAAATAGCTTAGAATCCTTACGAGTTCACAGCTAGTTGAATCTTTCATTTGTTCTATTATAATATTTCTTATTAATAAATCTATTTCTTTACAATTTCTTTTATTTATTTGTGAATTTGTATATATATCACCACAACCAGATACTTTATAATCTCCAGCATCAAAAATATTTATATGACCATTATCAATCATATTATGTATACCAACATCTCCTAATAAAACTTTATTTTCTTCTAAGATTCTTTTATCATCTTCTATTTCATCAATATCAATAAAGAAATCATTAGTTGATTTTTCAACAATAGGTGTTTCTCCTTCTTTTAATGGCTCAATGAATGTTGCTTCATAGCCACAATATTTATGGTCTTTGCTATATATAAGATTAGTTGGTAAAAAGATATGCTTAAGATTGATCTTTGTTAACTTTTCACAAGCATTTTCTAAGAGATAATCTTTTAAATCATTATAGTAAATTTTATAGACTTTTCCATCTTTTTCATAACAGATACCTTCTTTTGTTTTTACTTTATTTTTACTTGATAAATTCGTAAATGATTGGTCAGAAAAATCTAAAACTTTACCATCACAAAAGTATTCCATTTCTTTTTATCCTTTCTTATAACTTTAAAATTTTAGTTTTACAAAGATCTTTTGAAAACTGATTTATACTTTCATATCCAGAAGACATCTTTTCTAACATTTCTAAATAACTAAAATTTTTTTTACTAATATTGGCTTGGTTCTTGATATATAAATGGAACTTATATAAATTGCCTAATCCACAAATACTCATAAGTTGACTATTAATAATATCTTTAACTAAAAATTCTAATTCAGCTTGATTATATTGATATATATCTTTTGACTTCATATCTATTGGATTATATTCATATCTTCCTGGATCAAAAATGTTTATATGGCCATTGTCAATCATATTATGAATACCAAAATCATGAACTACAAACTTAACTTCAGATAAAAGGTTCAAATCTTTTTTTATTTGTTGTATATCTTGAAAAAAGATATCAACTTCTTTATCAACTATTTTTATATCATTTTCTTTTAATGGTTCAATAAATTCGGTTTTATATCCTGAGTAGTTTCCTTCATCATCCATTATTAATGCTATAGGTAGAAACATACGTTTTGTTTTAATAAGCTTTAACATCTTACAAGCATTTTCTTGTAGAACAACGGCTATATTTTTTCTAAGTGTTTCTTCATCAAAGTGAATCTTATACACAAATTTATCCTTTTCATAGCATGTTCCTTCTCCTACTAAAGAAGAATACTCTCTTTCTATTACTTTAAAACTACTATCATTAAAATCTAATTTTTTTCCATCACAAAAGTATAACATTTACCTCAACCCCTATATAAAAGTAGTTTGTATTATAACATACTTTTATTATTTCGGCAAGAAAAAAACGACTATATGTAATCATTTTGTGATAATGTCAGTGTACAAGTGTATTTTACTTCCTGTAGGAACATTTGATAAGTTGGGTGGAGATAATCTTCTTAACAGAAGGGAGGCAATACAATGAATAAGAAGGATTTTTTAATTCTATCTTTAGTAATAATTATCTTCCTTTTACTATTCTTACTATTTATAGTTTTAATATAAAAGAAATCCACCTAACAATGATTTAGGTGGAAACCAATTTAATTTGGCAACACTCAACATGCAATTATTGACTGTTCCTTTTTATTTTATGCAAGTTCCCTTGGCATTTACATAACAACACAAAAACGTGCTTTTGACAAGTCGTTTTCTATTGCTACTCGAAAGTTCTAGTTATCCTTAAATCTAGTTCAATATAATTACCACTTAAAGTAATATTTTTAAAATATCTCCGATTTCTTTCCAATTATTAACTCTAATAATGCCTTGGTTTTTCAATTCTTTATAACTTAAATCTTTATTATGCCATGCAGTTGTCAATAGTTTAGTTTCTGCACCTTCAATATTATTTATTTCATCATCAATTTTTATATTGCAATTAACTATTGTTTTATAAACTGTAAATATAAAACGACTATTAATTAGTCATTTTATTTGAAACTTTGATACCATTCACTAATTGCTTCTTTGCTGCTTCCTGCAACACCTTTAATAAACTCCCAATCTATTTTTAATATTTCTTTCATATTTTTAAAATCTGCTCTTGCTTGATTACAAGTAGCACTACCTACCATTTCACAGGCTTTATTAGTAAGTTCTAAATACATTATTACTACTTTGGCTTTTAAAGAGTCAAACCCATTTTTTATTGTTTGTTTATAATCTGGAAAGTATGAGTCAATTTTTTTATCGATACTTAAAGCAATTTGACATATTTTTAATTTTGTTGCTAGTGTTAGTTCTTTGAAGGTATATCCCTTTATTTCTTTATCATAAAATAGGAAATCTACTATTGTTGTAAAACCAGATTTTAATTTATCTGTTATTTTAGCCTTATCTTCTACATTACTATAAGTTGTAATCATTCTTTCAGTTGATTCAAAATAGCTTACTACATCTTCTTCTTTTCTTTGATTAGGAGTTTTTTCATTAGAAGAACTAGTGTTATTATCATTAGTGTTATTATTGTTATTATTCTCAGGTTTAGTTTCATTATTATCACTAGAGTTACTGCTGTTGTTATTGTTATTACTATCGTTATTGTCCTTATCTTGGATTTCATTTTTTATATTATTATTACTACTATTACTATTTGTTTCTTTATTTATATTTGATTCGTTATTACTTAAAGATTTATAAACCACTGGAGTTAATATAACAAAAACAATTAATACTGCAAGTACTAATATTAAATATTTGTTCTTTTTTAATTCAGACATAATGATACACTTCCTAACTAAATTTACTATATTATACCATGAATGAATTAAGATGTAAATTAATTACTTTTTTTCTAACAGTATTTTATAGTTAAACATTTCTACTATAATTATTATGCCTAAGAAAAACTTTTCTAATAAAATCAACTGGTATAACAGTTGCTGCTAAAATTGTCATAAAGAAAAACTCATTTATAGTTAATCCATAAGTTCTAAACAGACTTCCACCAAAATAAATTAGATAAATTTGGACAATGATAATAAAAATGATTACAAAGATGAAAACAATATTTTTTCTCAAATTATAAAATAAATTTAATTTATTGGTTCTTGCATTAAATGAATTAAAAATTGACATGAAAATAAACAAACCAAAAAAAGCTGTCATTAGGTAACGGTTATCAACACTTGCTCTAATCATATGTTTTACAAAACTACTTTTTAAAAACCAGAGACATAAAATAGAAGAATAAATTCCTGTAAATACTATTTCACTAATCATGTACTTATTTAAAATATTTTCATCTTTTTTCTTAGGTTTTTCTTTCATATAAGAAACAAGTGGTGCCTCATATGAAAAAGCAAGTGCAGCAAGTGAATCCATTATCATATTAATCCAAAGCATTTGAATTACTGTAACAGGTGATTCAATACCAATAAATGGTCCTAGTATTGATAAGCTTATAGCACACATATTGATGGTAAGTTGGAATATAATAAATCTTCTGATACTTTTAAATATTGTTCTTCCAAAGAGAATTGCTCTTGTTATAGAATAAAAATTATCGTCTATTATAACAATATCACTAGCTTCTTTTGCAACTTCTGTTCCACTTCCCATAGCAAAGCCAACATCTGCAAGTTTTAAAGCTGGGGCATCATTTACTCCATCTCCTGTCATACCTACAACTAACTTTTCTTCTTTTGAAAGTCTTACAAGTCTACTTTTATCTTGTGGAAGACTTCTTGCAACTACTTTAAGATTTGGTAAGATTTTTTTGACATCATTATTACTTAATTTATTTAATTCATCACTAGTAAGAATAATATCATCATTTGTTTTTATGATACCTGCTGCTTCTGCAATACTTTTAGCGGTATCTTTATTATCCCCTGTTATCATAACAACATTTATTCCAGCGTCATTAACTAATTCTATAGCTTCTTTAATTCCTTCACGCAATTCATCTTTTATTAAAACTATCGATAAAAAGGTTAAATTCTTTAAGGTATTAATATCATTTTTATCAGAGGTAGCAAGAACTAAAAGTCTAATTCCTTTACTTGTTAAAACTTTTATTTCTCTTTCTATTTTATCTTTATTAAAAAGAATTTTATTACCATTATCACTATAACAAGTAGTACATCTTTTTAGAAGTAGTTCTGGTGAACCCTTAATAAACTCTGTTTCATGTTTATAATCGATAATAGTACTTGCATATTTTGTTTTACTATTAAAAGGCTTCTTTGATAATTTTGTATATCCTGGTATATCTTTAGTAATAAATTTTCTTAGTGCTCTATCTGTTATATTTCCTCCAATTATTTTGCCATCTACTTTTTCACTTTCATTGTTATAGGTTAATGACAAATTTACTAACTTATATAGTTCACGATATTCTTCTAGTTCACTTTCAGTTTGAAAAGTTTTTCCACTTGCAGAAATGATACCTACTACTTCTAATTTTCCACGAGTTAAAGTACCTGTTTTATCCGTAAATAAAATGTTTAAGGAGCCTGCTGTTTCAATACCTACTAATTTTCTAACTAAAACGTTGTTTTTTAATAATCTTCTCATATTTGATGATAAAACTAAAGTAATCATCATTGGTAAGCCTTCTGGTACAGAAACAACTATAATGGTAACAGCAAGAGTTAAAGCATGAAGGATACTTCCTAATAAAATTCTTAGATCTGTTACTTCATTTAATATTAGTTCTTTATTAAAACTATTATCAATAATTAGTTCTTTAAATAAGTATGATGCTGCTACAAGAATTGCTGATATATAACCAATTCTACTAATTATTTTGGCTAAATTTGCCAGTCTTATTTTTAAGGGACTATCACCTGGTGTTTCTTCTAGTTCACTGGCAATATGTCCATATAAAGTATTTTTTCCAACATTGGTAACTTTAAAAAAAGAAGTACCTTGATATACGATACTTCCTCTATATACTTTATTTTCATTTTTAATAATTCCTGATGGTGGTTCTTTATATTGCTCTTTAGCTTCTCCGTTTAAGCTAGACTCATCAACGCTTAGTCTACCTGATGTAATAATACCATCTGCTGGTACTTTGTCCCCTGTTTCTAATTTGATAATGTCACCTACTACTACTTCGTCAATTAATATTTCAGTTATTTTATTGTCACGAAGTGCTTTGCATTTTATTTTCGAAAACTCTTCTTGTAATCTTTCAAAAGCTTTTTCACTTCCATATTCTGAAATAGTTGAAATTAAACTAGCTACTAAGATAGCAATTGCTATACCAAGCGTTTCAAACCAATCAAAGTCTTTAAAAAGAAAAACTGTTTTTATCATTAAGGCAACTAGTAATATTCTTATTATCGGATCTCCTAGTGTTTCAATGAATTCTTGGATAAAAGTATTTTTTTTATGACTTAGTATTTCATTTGAACCGTAGTTTTTTCTAGATACTTCTACTTCTTTACTTGTAAGTCCTGTTTCTTTAATCATAGAAAATCCTCCTGATAAAGAATATTATATTGTTTTAAGATTTATTCCTAAAAGATACTAAAAAGAATTTTTGTTATGAAACATAAAGTAAAGCCACAGACTGTTGGAATTAATATAGATAACATAGTCCATTTTAAACTACCAGTTTCTTTTTTTATGGTAAGACAGGTAGTAGAACATGGCCAGTGCATAAGTGAAAAGAGAATAGTACAAATAGCTGTTGTTATTGTCCAACCATTATTTACTAGTAATTGTTTTAATTCAATAAGGGATGTAAAATCTGTCATTACTCCTGTTGATAAATAACTCATAATAATGATTGGCACTACGATTTCATTAGCAGGAAATCCTAAAATAAAGGCAAGAAGAATTACTCCATCTAAACCGATGATATTAGCAAATGGATCAAGAAAATTAGATAAATGTAGAAGAATGCTAGTATCATTTATATTTATATTGGCAAATAAATAGATGATAATTCCTGTTGGAATGGCAACTATTACTGCTCTAGATAAAACCCTTAAAGTTCTATCTAAAATACTTCTTATGATAACTTTTAAGTATTGTGGTTTTCTATACGGTGGAAGTTCTAAAGTAAAGGATGATGGTTCTCCTTTTAGAATAGTTCTTGATAAAATATTTGATACGAATAACGTTGTAAAGATACCAAGTAAAATTACTCCTGTTAAAAATAAAACTTTTAATAGGTTTGCTTCTTTTGAAAAACCGACAAAGAACATGGTAATTATAGCAATAATTGTAGGAAATCTTCCATTACAAGGAACAAAGTTATTAGTAAGAATTGCAATTAATCTTTCTCTTTTTGAATCAATTATTCTGCAACCTGTTACACCTACGGCATTACACCCAAAGCCCATACACATTGTTAAGGCTTGTTTTCCACAGGCATTACATTTTTTAAAGCATTTATCTAAGTTAAAGGCAATACGTGGTAAGTATCCTGAGTCTTCTAATATGGTAAAAAGAGGGAAAAAAATAGCCATTGGTGGAAGCATAACTGATACTACCCATGTAAGTGTTTTATATGCACCAAGAACAATTACATTAGTTAAAAATTCAGGAAAGTGAAGATAATTAAATATTGAAATAAGTGGTTCTTCTAATGATGAAAAAAAGTCAAATAATAAATCAGATGGATAATTGGCTCCTATTATTGTAATATAGAAAACGACTATTAATAAAAGTAACATAATTGGAATTCCTGTTAGTTTACTAGTTAAAATTTTATCTAATTTAGTTTGTCTTTTTAAGTAGTCTTTATTATTAAAAGTAACTGTACTACTAGCAATTTCTTCAGATTTTAAAACGATACTTTTTACAATTTCATCTTTTAATTCATCTATTTTTATATCACTATCTAGTAATTTAACTCGAATTTTTTTGACCATATTTTCTATTTTTTTTCGATTCTTTATTTTTAAAAATTTATATAAATCTTCTCTTATCTCTTCATTGTCATCTAATAGTTTTATGGCAATGAAGCGTGTTTCAATTTTTGTTTTATTAAGTGGTTTTATTACTTCAATCAATTCTTTTATTCCCTCTTCTATTACTCTTTTATAGCGTATTTTTGTTGGAGTTTCTTTTACTTTTTTAGTAGACACTTCATCTATTTTTTTAAGTAATTTATCGAGATTCTTTTTACTTCTTGCTGTACATCCAACAACAGGTACACCTAATTTTTTCTCAAGCAAATTAAAATCAATGTCAATTTTCTTTTTTTTAGCTTCATCTAATAAATTGATACAGACAACAACATCATCTGTTATTTCTAGTATTTGTAAAACAAGATTTAGATTTCTTTCTAAGCAAGTTGCATCACAGACAACAACTACACAGTCATGTTTATCATACATTATGGCATCTCTTGCAATTCTTTCTTCTTCGGAATGAGAAATTAAAGAATATGTTCCTGGTAAGTCATACATTTCGTAAGTGTTTTTGTTATATTCAAAGATACCACTAGCAAGACTTACTGTTTTACCAGGCCAATTTCCAGTGTGTTGATGCATTCCTGTTAAGGCATTAAAAACGGTAGATTTTCCAACATTTGGATTTCCTATTAAGGCTATATTATATTTCATAGCATTCCTCCACTACAATATTTTTAGCATCACTATTTCTAATAGCTATTAATGTTCCTCTAATCCTATAAAGAGTTGGGTCTTTAAAAGGAGCAGTTAAAACGTTTTCTATTTTGGTTCCAGGTATAAAACCAATATCTAAAAGTCTTCTTCTAATAGAACCAGTATTATTCAATTTTTTTAAAATAACTGTATCAGCTATCTTAACTTTATCTAAAGTATATTCAATCATAAAATCAATCCTCTTTAATATAATTTAATAAGTCAAGTTTCCTATAACTAACTTCACTTTTAATATATGTAAATATTTAAGAAAGGGAACCCTTATGGATGAATTTTATACATTGAATGGATATAGATTAAAAAGTAATTACTTTTTAACAGAAGCTCAAGAAGATTATTTAGAAATGATTTACAGAATTTATCTAGAAAAAAAGATTGTTCACATTAAAGACATTGCAAACAATCTAAATGTCAAAAACTCTTCAGCTTCTAAAATGGTTAACAAATTAAAAGATAAAAACCTCTTAATTTTTCCAAAATATAAAGATGTTACTCTAACTGAAAAAGGAGTTAATGAAGCCAAATATTTATTAAAAAGACATATGATTTTAACTAATTTTTTTAAAAAATTAAATGGTGCTGATTACAAATTAGAACTAGTTGAAAAAATAGAACATTTCGTAGATTATAAAACTATTGAAAATATTGATAATTTACTTAAGAAAATGTAATAAATGTTTTAAATAGCTTTTTATAAAATATAGAGTCTCCAGCTGTTTTAAATGATAAAAAAACTTTTTTTAAATATGGATTTTCACCAAATGATTCTGCTAAGAAAACAATTAAAAAAATTCCAAATGTAAATTTATTTTTATCTTCTAAACTTGGTACTTCAATTGTTAAATTAAAGTTATAAGTAAGATCATAATTATTTAAAACATTATAATAAGTATATAATAGTTTTTCCTCTTCAAAAGATGTAACTTTTTTATTTGATGAAAGTGCTTTAGTATTTTTAAATATTTTTGTATTCAATACAATACTTTCACTAGTTTCTTTAAAGAAAACAAAGTTTTTAAGTAGTTTTTGAATATTTTTAAAATTACATCCAAGAGGTGTCTGTTTATAATAAAGTTTAGCAAGTTTTAAAAAGTAATAATTCATTGGTATATAGTCATTATCAAAATAAAGGTTAGTACTTTTACAAAAAGGACATAAGCATATATTTCTTTTATTTATATAACTTATTTTATCAACATAAAAAACATTAAGACAATTATAACAAGCTGCAATATTATTATTTTGTATTTTTTCTTTATATGGTCTATTTCCACTTAAGTTTTTTATTTCTTCTAACATTTCACTAAGTGTGTAATCAGTAGTTGGCATAGAATTATCTGGTATTTCTAAAAGTTTATTAATAATCAAAACAATTTTATTTAATGATGACTTTTTATAATATATAATATAATGTAAAAGTATAATTAGTTCTTCTTCTTTTAACAAATTAATATCAATAAGAAGTAATGCTTCTCCTTCTTTTTTAGTGATTTTTTTTATGCAAAAAAAGAACTTCAAGTCATTTTTTAATAGATTTAATTCTGTAACTTTTATGTGTTTATATTTTTCTAAATACCAATATTTCATTTTATTACCCCCCAAAAAAAAATAAATAGTGTTAATTATAATTCTTCGATATCATCATTAAGAAGAATTTTTTCTATTTCTAACCAATCTTTAACTCTTCTAACGCCTCTTTCTTTTAATTCAAAATCACTATATTTTTGATTATGATAAGTATCAAGTAATAGTTTAGTTTCTCCATATCCTTTAAGATTTGAAAATTTATCATCTATTTTTATATCACATTCAATTAAGTCTTTAGAACCTGTAAATATTATCTTTCTTGGATGAATAAATGGTAGATTTTTATTTATCCATTGATGTTTTAAAGTTGCTACCTTTCCACTTTCATATACTCTTCTCATATCAACATAAGCACTACAAATATATACATCGTATTTTTTAGTAAGTTTTTCAATTACTTCGATTGCATTTGGTATTACTTTAACATATTTATAGACATCTACATATTTATAAAAATAATCCAAGTATTCTTCACGTCTATCTTCTGGTATTAAACTTTCTACATAATAATCTTCTAAATCATCATATGTATAGTTTGTATCTAAGTATTCATTTAATACCTCAAGATATCCACCAGTACAAATTGTATCATCTAAATCTATCATTACTTTCTTCATTTTACCACCTATTAAATTTTAACATAAATTAAATGTTTCTACAACCATTGTAACTAATGAAAAAAATAGTACTTAATTTACTAATATTAAGTACTATTTATCACATTTAAATTGCATAATGTCTCTTATGTAATTTTCTCATCTGTTTCATATCGTCTTAACTATACAAAATAAAAGTAAACAATTAAATCTGCCTACTTTTATCATATAACTTCAATATAGTTATCTTTACATATCTAATTTATTTTTTAATAAATACTAAAACATTATTCAACTAATTCTAACTCAAATGGATTTTCTTGACTTCCAACACCAGATACTATTTTAACATTAGATTTCAAGTATAGTGATGGATGGATATCTATTCCACTATAATGGGCTGAAAAATATAAAGTTCCACCAATACTAACTGTATAAACCTTCATGTCTGACGTATTTATTAATGTAGTCATAGTCCATTTTGGGTCACGTGGACTTATGCTATTAATCCAAGAATTTGTACTACAATCATTTAATCCTGACCCACTAGACCAATCAGACATAGAATTAGAAAGACAAGTTACCCTCATTGTAGTTTCACTTCCACTTGTTGAATAACCATAATCACTTGGATATATAAGTCCTATCTTTCCCTTCCAAGTAGTAGGATTTCCTTCTTTTACATCACTACTACGTTCTTTTTCATAAAATGAACTTGCTAATTTAGATACGTTTTTTACATCAAAACCTCCTAAATTCCATATTGTATCTGCTATCATTGAAATACTTGCTGTATCTTGAAGACCTGTAGTACTAAAATCACAAGCTGTAGTTTTTGAATATTGTCTATAATAGCATAATCCCTTTGATTTATTCCAATAAAGACTTCCTCCAACACTTTCTGTTTCATATCCAGGATTTAACAACTTCATTACACTAGATCTTGCCCAGTCACTATTATTATCATACAATCCATCCCAGGAATATTCTCCTATTGACTCATTTCTCACAATTTTAATTCTTGCTTCACCTGAATCTTCTTCATTTGTTTTCATGTTGTTCATAACTCCAATAATTCTCCATAGTTCATTATTAAATCTAACATAGTTATTTGGATTTGCTCCAATATATCTTAAATTATGATCAACAGTTTCATCATCTTCTACTATTTCTCCTTCTGTTGCATTATTCTTGATATATGCTAATACTTCTTTACTTATACTTCCAGATGGATTATCATCTTCACCTGGTCCTGGTGTTGGATTTGTTCCACCTTCTCCAAGTGCTGTTGTAATTGTTACTTTTGTATTGAAAATTCGATTCATAATTTCATTACTTGCTGGAGTATTTTCATCAAGCCATATTCTCAAATAATATGTTTTTTGTTGTTTTGACTCAATTGTTCCAGTTGAAAGCTTATATGAACTACTTGCTTCTTCCAATGTTTTTTGAGTCGTTTCATATTCACTTAATAAACTAGATGAATTTGTTTCACTAGATTCTTCTAATAACACTCTTATATGTTCATACTTTTCTAATGTTGTGGTTTGTAGTATTTCCAAATTAATCTGATAACTTGCTTCTTTTTCACATGTATTATCTATGGTGAATTCATATGGTATTAATTCTTTTCCTTCTGCTTCTGTTAATGGATATGCATTTCCTATATCGATTGCATTTTTATCACTAAAACTTATAGCAAAACAACCAATTGTAAGTCTGTTTTCATCAGTTTGTTTTAATGTTATTTGCCATAGAGCAAAACTAGTACCAATTACTAGTACTAAAGTTAAAAGTATTAAGGGTATGATTACTTTACTTTTATTTGTAAAGCTCCCCCCCCCCGACTGTTTAGACATATCTTCTGTCATAAAAAAATCACTCCTTCAACTAAAAAATATAAAAACTGCATGTTACATTTTCCATATTTTTCTTAAAATAATTATCCCACTTTTTATACTATTTGTAAACTATTTTTTAGAATAATTTTGATTATTACTGTTAAATAAACAACAATATTTTATCTTCATATAAAAACCTCATTCCTTTTACCAAAGAACGAGATTCATCTGAAAAAAAGTTAGTTATTTTTATATGACATTTCTATGATACTAAGCTTCCCTTTAAAACATTTGAGTTTTCTGATTTTGTTTCAATCATTTGATCAACTAAGTCAGATGTTTCACTAGTATAGTTTACTGCTATTTGTGAACCATCTGTAACTGCAGCAGCAAAAAACATATTAGAATATGAAGTAACTTTAGTACTCATTATAGTTATTGTTGTTGTTAGATTATTACATTGATAAAACATATCAAACATATCTGTTACTTTACTTGTATTAAAACTACTTAAATCCAAACTGGTTAAACTATTACATTGATAAAACATACCATTCATATCTGTAACTTGACTTGTATCAAAACTACTTAAATCAAGACTGCTTAAACTCAAACAAGCACAAAACATACCACTCATATCAATAACATTAGATGTATCAAAATACTCTAGTCCCTCAATACTGGCTAGTTTTATAAAATTATAAAATAAATTTGAACTGTCTTCATTTGCTCTTACTCCACCATTTCCTTGTATATAGATAGTATGAGTACTATTATCTTCATTTAACACAACATATGCCATTACTTGTTTTTCTAAATCTTCCTTATCACTTGATATATTAAATGATTCTACTGCTCCTTCTACCTCATGAATATTATCTTCAAAGACAATTCTAGTTGTTGATGACTTATATTTCCATATTTCTTCTTCATAACTACTAGTTACACTTTGTAGTTTAGCAAGATTTGAATTATGTACAAACTCTCCAGTAACAGTTACCTTTCCTTGCCACAAAGCATTCATTACTTCATCTACTGCTTCTGTATCTATATCCATCCATAATCTTAAACTAAATTGCTTCTTTTCTTTATTACCAAGTGTTCCTTGATATAACTTATAAGCTGTTGTTGCATCACTAATTACTTTTTCCTCATTTATATGTTTTTCTAGTAATTTATCTAAAAATAATTCACTCTCTCCACTTACTAAATTTGCTTTTAAATATTTATCTGCTAAAGTCTTTTCTTCAGTTGATAATGTTTCTAAATTAATTACATAATTAGTATCTGTTGTACAAATATTTTCTAATATAAATGTATATGGTTCTAATAACTTACCATCTGCATTACTTGTAGGTGTAATATCAGTTATATTAATTGCATCAGTTTCCTCAGTTAGTGTTAGTTTTAAACATCATGTTGTTATAACATTAGTACTAGATTGCTGTAATGTTATCTGCCATAAGGCATAACTTGTTCCAATTATTATAAATAATGAAACTACGATAAACATTGGAATAACTATCTTTTTATTCTTATACCATTTTTCTTTTTTCATAATACTCTCCTTATCCTAATTCAAAGTATAACAATTGATAAATTTTTGTACAAGTAAAAAGACTAATATTATAAGATTTTACGTTAATTAGTCTTTATTACAATTGTTAAAAATTAACATCAATTTATTTATCAATCTGAACTAAAAGATTTTATATTGAAATTTTTAAATACTTCAACAAATTCATTTATATATAACAATTAATCTATATTATATTCTAAGCATTACTTTAAAACTATAAATCATCAAATCCTTCCATTAAGTATGACTTTTTAATAAACTATTTTTAAACTACACTACTATTTCAACTCTTCTATTTTACTTAAAAAATATTCATTTGAATTATCTACCATTGACTATCTTCCTTTATTAATAAAAAAGTAAATACACCTAATATGTATCTACTAAATAATTTCTAATTGTTGATTTTGTTGTACAGCTTTACTATTAACTATATATTGATATTCTTGCTTTGGTAAATCCTGTATTGCTTGATATTCTTTTTGACTCTGCTTATTATCATAATTTACCTTTATTTCTTTTTGTCTTTCTATCATCTGTGGTCTAAAATACTTTAAAATAGTCTTTTGGTTTTCTATACAAAAATCAACAAATTCTCTTAAATTTGCTTTTTTAAGATTTTTATCATATTCATAATTATCAACTTCAAATGCTATTTTATCTCTCATCATATAACTAGTAAAATCTTCTTTTTTAATTCCCAAATACATTAACCAGTATGGATAAATTTGTCTTTTTAGAGAACTTATTGCTTTATGTCCTTCACTGTAACTACTTTTACCACTGAGTCTCGTAAAAAGCTCATTGTCAATTGCAAGTTCTAAAATAGCTTCTTTTATTACTTTGTATTTATCATCTATTTGACTAAAATTAATAGAAAGTAGTTTTTTAATAATTTTAGAAACAGTCCTATTATAGTCTACTCTGTCTTCTCTTTTACCCCATCCAATTGTTAGAGAATTATTTTTTCTAATAACAGTATCCATGTTAGGGTCCATTACCAAAACATTATAGTTTTCTTCTAATTGGACCTTTAAAATACTATTTAAGTATTTGTCAATTTTCTTTTTATTATGGTCATAAGCTTCCATTATATTTTTTCTGTTTAACTGAGCATTTTCCTTAATACTTTTAAATAGCTCTGTTTCAAATATTAAATTATATAATGTGTCATCATCAGGAATAAAATTTTCATAGTCTTCTAATAAAATATTTTTATCATTTTCTATTTCATTGTACTGGTTTTTATATGTATTCCACATTTTTTCCTTAACTTGTTGGCTTTCTTTAGAAAGTGATGATCCAAAAAGTATATTCCATGTAAGAAGGTAATCATTAGTAGTAAAGTTTATCTTCATACTTTCACATCCCCTATCCTTAGTATCTTTAATACCATGATAACACAAGTTTTAGAAAAATTGAACGAAATTTGTTATATTTTCTTTATTTTTTTCTTTTATTCTAGCAAAGTTAACAATAAGCAAATATCTGGTGTATCTTATTCATGATACCAAGTAGCTAATTTAATATGTTTTTTAGCTATTGGACCATGATAATTGCTACCCCCTGTTCTTAAAAGATTATACTTTTTGGCTTTTCTTTCTGCTATATCATAATGTTCTTTTGTGTAACAACTATGTCCTGTTTCTATTCCCATAAGTCCTAGTGTAATTAATTCTTTTAGGAATACTTCCATTTCTTCTTCATTTTTATTAAGTGTTTTAAAGTGAGCTGACACTGGTATTCCGTCTGCCTTTTTTATTGTATCTATAACTTTTTCTTTTGATAAAGAAAAACTACTTTCTTGTATTGGAAAATCTTTGTTATCCAAATACTTATCAAAGGCCTCTTTAAACTCAGTTACATAATGATATTTCAAAAGTAAATTGGCTATGTATGGCTTTCTGACATCTCCTACTGCATTATCAATATTAGTTATTTCTTCTTGTGGGAAATTAATACCTATCTTTTCTAATTTTTTTAAAATATATTTGGCTCTTTCCTTTCTTTTTCTTCTAATTGTATTTAATATTTGATTTAAATTATCACTATTAAAATCAATATTATATCCTATAATGTGAAGTTTTCCATTTTGATATTTTCCTTCCATCTCAAGTGCTAGAATTATTGTTATATTTCTATTTAATGAACAAGCAAGTTTACTTCCATCAATACTGTTATGATCAGTAATTGCTAGGTATCTTAGCTTATTTTCTTCTGCCTTTTAATTAGTTCTTTAGGGGATAATCATCCATCAGAGTAATTTGTATGTGTGTGTAAATTGTACTTCATCATAATATACCTCTTTTACCTTTTGTATAGTATTTTTATATTTCTTACAATAATTTGATATTTATCGAATCTCTTTTCAATTTGACCATTTACCATAATTATATCACCAGTTTTAACACTTGATGCTTCTTGATACAATTTAGGAAATACTGTTAAATCAATATTTTTGTATTCATCACTTCCTGTTATAAACATCATTTTTTCTTTTGTTTTAGTTTCGATTGTTTTAATTCTATCTACTAAAATTATTGCTGTTATAGTTTTATTGAAATATTTTTCAACTTCGTTAATATTTATTGCAGAAGGATTAGTATTCTTGTACGTAGTCACAGGATGATTACTTAAATATACGCCAAATAATTCTTTTTCTTTTAAAATTAGTTCCTCTTTTTGATATTCTTCTACTACTTCTATTTCTGGTTTTAAAACAAATGATGGATCTAAATCTTTAATGAGTTCAACATAGTTTAAAATGTTATCTAGATTATTTAGTAATGTTTTTTGATTATATCCAAAAGATGAAAAACATGAAGCATCTATTAATGATTCCATTATTTTTTTACTAATGTTTTTAGGGTTTTTTATTAAAAAATCAAATATGTCAGTATATCCTGAATCCCTATTTTTAATAATTTCATTACTGGCAACCTGACCGATATTTCGAATATTTATAAGAGGAAATCTAATTCCTTCTTTTTCTACTTTGTAATAGTTTAAGCTTTTATTAATATCAGGCTTTAGTATTTTAATATTTTTTTGTTTTAACTCTAAAATATACTCTTTTGTTTTTATCTCACTTCCCATGACCGATGTTAAAAGATTACTGTAAAAATATTTAGGATATCTCGATTTTAGGTAAGCCATTTTAAAGGCTATAACTGAATAGGCAACAGAGTGTGATCTATTAAAACCATAATTAGCAAAGTTTAATATTAAGTCATATACTTGTTTACTAATTTCCTTGGAATATCCTCTTTTTATACTTTGGCTTATAAATTTTTCTTCTTCACTTTTTAAAACATCATATTTTTTCTTACTCATAGCACGTCTTAATATATCTGCTTCTGCATAAGTATATCCTGCTAATGTACTGGCAATTTGCATAATTTGTTCTTGGTAGATAATTATACCATAGGTACTCTCTAGAATAGGTTTTAATGATTCATCTAAATAACTTATTTCTTCTTCCTTATGCTTTCTTTTAATATAGGTGTCAATATTAACAGCAGGCCCTGGTCTAAATAAAGCTATTGCTGCAACGACATCTTCAAATGTTGTCGGCTTTAATTTTCTTAAAAAATTTCTCATTCCATCACTTTCAAATTGAAAAATACCAGTTGTATCAGCTTCATTAAATATTTTCATTGCTTCTTTATCGTCTAATGGAATATTACGAAAATCAAGTTCCAGGTTTTCATTATTTTTTAAATCTTTTAAAATATTCATAATAGTTGTTAAATTTTTAAGTCCAAGAAAATCCATTTTAAGAAGTCCTAACTCTTCTAAGTATTCCATTTGATATCCTGTTAAATATAAATCATCACTAATAGTTAGAGGAACTACCTCATCAAGTGATTTTTGACACATTACAATTCCTGCTGCATGTTGTGATGTATGACGAGGAAATCCTTCTATAAAGCATGCAATTTTATACATTAATGTCAGTTTGTCTTCACTATCAATTAGCATTTTAAATTCACTGTTTTCATTATAAAAATCTAATAATTTCTTTTTAGTTATAGTTGGAATTAGTTTAGTTATTTTATCAACTTGATATATAGGTACGTTTAAAACTCTAGACACATCTCTTATTGCTTGCTTTGGGGCAAGGGTTCCAAAAGTTACAATACCAGAAACATTTTTTTGACCATATTTTTCTTTGACATAATTAATAACTTGGTCTCTATATATATCTGGAAAATCTATATCAATATCTGGCATAGTTATTCTTTCAGGATTTAGGAATCTTTCAAAGAATAAATTATATTTAATTGGGTCAACATCAGTTATTCCTAAACAATATGATACAAGAGAACCTGCTGCACTTCCTCTTCCTGGTCCTACCAAAATTTTATTATTTTTGGCATATTTAACATAATCATATACGACAAGAAAGTAATTTGAAAAGCCCATCTTTTTAATGATATCTAGTTCATATAACAATCTTTTTTTATATCTATCATCGATAATATTATTTAATCTTCTATTTAATCCTTTAATAGCAAGACTGATTAAATATTCATGAGTGTCTATGTTGTTTTCTGTTTTATAAACAGGAAGTAATAGTCCTTCACTTTTTATTTCTAAATTACATTTACTTGCAAGTGTATTTGTTTTATTAATTACTGCATCTGATATAGATAAGTCTTCTTTTGGGTTTATAATATAATGGTTATTATTGATATCATAAATAAAATCATCAATATCGACATCGGCAATTGTTTTACCATCTCTTATCATATATAAATATTTTAGATATTCTTTGTTTTTCTTATATAAATATAATGTTTTATTAATAAATACTAAATTAGTTGTTATTTCTTTAGCTTCTTTTTCTTCTTCTGAGTTTTTTATTCCTAGATATATTTCATCGAGATTTACTAATTTTTTATATAATTCAACTGATGAAAATGGAACTATATGTATTAAATCATCCTTATATTTAAGAAGCTCATCTATTTCTACGCTTCTATTTAAAGTTTCAGATATAGTTGTCAATTTTAAAAGGTTTTTATAACCATTATAATTCTTAGCATATAAAAGAATTGTGTCATTTTCAGCACATAACTCTAAGCCAATTATTGGTTTTATATTATTTTTAAGACATTTATGATAAAACTCCATTGTAGCAAACATGTTATCATCACAGATAGCAAGACTTGTTAGATTATAATCTTTAGCAAAAGTAATTAAATCGTCAATTTTTATTAAGCTAGAAAGTAAAGAATAATTTGTTTTCACATATAACTGTTGATATTGGTACACAATATTCCTCCTTTCTTTGCTGTTTCTTCTAATATTAATTATAATACCTAAACATGTGTTCGTCAATCGTATTTACTAAATTTTATAAAAGTTTCTAATAATTTTAAATATTTAAATCATTCTTTTTTCCATATCCTATAAGGAAATTATTTATAAATGATTGACTTTAGTTAGATATTATGATAAAGTTATAAGCGCAAGTTAATTTATGTATAAAAAGGAGGAAATACCATGGCAGTTAAAGTTTCAAACAAAAAGCCACTATTTGGAAATAAACGTTCTCATGCATTAAATGCTACTCGTAAGAAGCAAGGAGTTAATCTTCAAGTTGTTACTTTGGAAGATGGAACTAAAGTTAGACTTAGTGCTCGTGAACTTAGAACTCTTAGAAAAGATGAAAAAATTGAGAGTAAAGAAGATATGGCAGCATAAAAAACTTCAACATTATTTGTTGGAGTTTTTATTTTATACTTTTTAATATTTTAATACTTTCTTCATAGTTATCACTATTAGTTATATAGGAACCTGCTACTAACATATCAGCATCTTTTACTAAATCTTTTGTTTTATTGTTTATGCCACCATCTACACTAATAACTGGATTTACATTATATTTTTGACATAATTCTTTTATCTTTAATAGTCTTTCTTCTGATTCAGTAATAAAATTTTGTCCCCCTTTTCCAGGTGTTACTGACATTAAAAGAATCATATCAATACTAGTAATATATTCTTCCAATTCATTTATATCAGTCTCTGGACTTATAGCAAGACCATTTTTAATATTATAACTTCTAATTAGTTTTAATAACTTTTTAGTTTTTTTCTTTCCTGCTTCAATGTGAAACACCATGTAATCAACGTTTAAACTTTTAAATTTTTTAATATATTTTTTTACTCTTTTAACCATTAAATGAATATCTAGTTTTTTAGTAGAAATTTTATTAATTTCTTTTACTTCTTTAATGCTTAAACTTTTATTCTCTGTGAATTTTCCATCCATAAAATCAATATGTAGAAAGTCTGCACTGGTTTTATTTATTTTTTTTATACCAGATATTTTATCTTTACAAGACAAAATTGAAACAGAGATTTTCATATTACCACTTCTCTCTTATAAATTTTTGGTAGTTTTTATAGCGTGATTTTAAAATATTACCAAGTTCAACTTCTTTTTTTACTTGACATTCTTTTTCATTCAAATGATTACAATCTTTGTATGGGCATTTATATTTTGAAAATTCTATAAAGGATTTTTTTATATCATTTTCAGATAAGTCTTTAAAGTCAACTGATGAAAACCCTGGTGTATCTAGTACTTTTCCCTTAGCAATAGGAACTAATTCAACATGTCTCGTTGTGTGTTTTCCTCTACCTAGGGCTTCTGATATTTCACCTGTTTCAAAATTTAATTTTTTATCTAATTTATTTATAAGTGTTGATTTACCTGAACCAGTTTGTCCAGTAAAGACTGTAGTCTTATTTTTAAATAATCGTTTTATTCTAAAAATATTTGTGTTTTTTAAAACAGTATAACCAATTTTTCTATAGTATTTTATATATGTATTTATTTCTTTTTTTTCGGCTTTACTTAAAAGGTCATATTTAGTTATACAGATTATTGGCTTTATATTATTATTTTCTAAAACTACTAAAAGTTTGTCTAAAAGATTAGTAGAAAAGTCTGGCTTTTTACAGCTACTTACTATAAAAGCTTGATCAATATTTGCTACTAATGGTCTAACTAAAATATTTTTTCTGTCTTTTATTTTTAATATGTATTTATCATCTTTATTAAATTCACAAAAGTCTCCTACAACAGGGGTAATGTTTTCATTTCTAAATTTACCACGAGAATGGCACTCATAAATAGTGCCATCCTTGGTTTTTACAAAGTATAAGTTACTTAATATTTTAACTATTTGTCCTTCCATACCAATTCCTCTTATTGTTTATTTTCTTTATCACTACTACTTGAAGATGGTGATTGTGTAGTTGTAGGTGATGGTGATTCACTTGGTGATGGAGAAGGTTTTTGGTCATAATCTTCTTTTTCAGCTACTTCTATTTTAAATGTTGCACCTTTAATAATTGGTGTTTTAGCTGTACGTGATTGACTAATTATTTTTCCTTCTTCATATTCTGTTGTTGGTATGTAGTCAATTGTTAATTTTAATTCATATTTATCACAGAAGGCTTGCACATCTTCTACTGTCCATTCTTCTAAAACCATATCAGGGTATGATTCAACGATATTTGGAATATATAGAATTATTTTATCATTTTCTTTGGCTTCACTATCTGGTTTTAAACTTTGATCAATAATTTCTTGTTCATCCCAATCTTTTTCTTCCATATCAACATCTTTTTTTTCTATTTGTACTTGTAATTTATAAACGTTTTCAAGTAATGTTTTTATTTCTATGTAATTTTTACCAGTATAGTCCTCAATTTTATATGTTCCGCCACCAATTGATTCATAAATAGTTATCTTTGAGCCTTTTTTTATACTTCTTCCTTTACCTGGAGATGTTTTTATAACTTTTCCTATTTCTACTGTGTTACTTTTTTCTTTAATTGTTTCAAGTTCAACTTCAAAGCCTTGTTTTTTTAGTTCATTTTCGGCTTCTACTACAGTTAAATTATAAACATCTGGCACTTTTACATCTGGTACTTTTTTTCCCATTATCATGAAAAGAGAAAGTCCTCCTATTAGTAAGATAGCAACAATTGATACTAAAATGATTATAGCTTTACTTGATTTTGAATTATCTTCTTCGTCATTATATTCATCATTTTCTACTGGTGTTGCAATTACTTCTTCTGGTGGTTCTTCTTTTTCTTTAACTTTTATTTTAACTTCTTCTTTGACTACTTTTTTAACAGGTTTTACTTCTTCTGACTCAATTTCTGGATATTTAAAGATTAGTCTTGATTCACTCATTCTATCTTCATTTAAAACGGTCAGCAAATCAGCATGCATTTCTTTTGCATCACTATATCTATTTTTAGGATTTTTGGCTGTTGCTTTTAAAATAACATTTTCAACACTTTGAGGAATAGCATTGTTTTTCTTTCTGATACTTGGAATAGGGTCTCTCATTTGTTTTAAGGCAATTTCTACAGCATTTTCACCTTTAAATGGCAAAGCTCCAGTTAATAATTCATAAAAGACAATTCCCATAGAATATATATCACTTCTTATTGTACAACCTTTACCACTTGCTTGTTCTGGTGGCAAATAATGTACTGACCCCATAACAGAGTTAGTTTGAGTCAACTGTGTAGAATTTAGAGCCATTGCTATTCCAAAATCCATTATCTTTATCATACCATCATCTTTAATCATGATGTTTTGTGGTTTTAAGTCACGATGAATGATATAACTATCATGTGCATGAGATATTCCGTCAGTTACTTGAAGCATAATATCAATTGATTCACTTAAAGTTAGACTGCCACGTTTTTTTATTAATTGTTTTAAGGTTTTTCCTTCTACATATTCCATTACAATGTAAAAGGTACCATCATCTTCTCCAACGTCATAAATTTCTACAACACTTGGATGAGATAGTGATGATGCCGATAATGCTTCTCTTTGAAAGCGTCTTACAAATTTTTCATCATTGGATAAGTCTCCTCGTAAAACTTTTATTGCTACTTTTCTATCAAGGATGGTATCGTATGCCAAATAAACATTGGCCATCCCACCTTCACCAATATTCTTAATGATTTCATAACGATCATTAATTCTTTGCCCCTTCTCTATCATTTTATCTACCTTCCTTTTTTCTTTCTAAATATGCAACCGAAATATTATCTAATCCCCCACGATTATTGGCTTTTCTTACTAGCCAAATAACCTTTTCTTCTACAGTTAAATCTCCTAATAAAACTTTTTCTATCTGCTTTTCTGTCAACATGTTAGTTAAGCCATCACTTGATAATAAAATAGCATCTATTTGCGTATCACAATCAAAAATATCTATATCTATTGGGTCATTTGCACCAAGAGCTTTCATTAAAATATTTTTTCGTGGATAGTTTTTAGCTTCTTCTTCAGTGATTTTACCACTTGCTACTAAGAAATTAACTAGAGTATGATCGTAAGTTATTTTATGAAGTTTTTCATTTTTTAATACAAAACCACTTGAATCTCCAATGTTTCCGAATAAGATGTATTTTTCTGTACTAATACAAACAACTAAAGTAGTTCCCATTCCTTTACTATTTTCATGGTCATCTACATATTTAAAAATTAATGTGCTGATTTTTTTTACTGCTTCTCTTAGCCACTTAATAGCGTCTTCTTTAGACATATTTTTAAATGTCTCTTTAAAATGTTTGGACAAATAGCTTGTTGCTATACTACTAGCTATCTCTCCAGCACGATGACCTCCCATACCATCTGCTAAGGCTAAAAGATAATCACCATCTTCATTTGCTAAAATAATAACACTATCTTCGTTATGACTTCTTACTTTTCCTGTATCAGTTAGATAAAACGATTTCATATTAATCCTCCTTCTTACTTCTTAGTTGCCCGCAAGCAGCACTTATTTTAGAGCCAAATTCTCTTCTTATTGTAACATTGATTCTTTCTTTTTTTAATATATCATAGAATTTGTCTATTGATTCTTTACTACTTCTTTTATAGGAAATATTACTTGTTTCGTTATATGGAATTAAGTTTATATAACAATTCATATTTCTTACTAAATTAGCTAAATTGATAGCATCTTCTTTTGTATCATTAATACCACTTAGTAAGATATATTCAAAAGTTACTCGACGATTCGTAAGTTGTATATATTTTTTTAATACTTTAATTAAATCTTTTAATGGATATACTTTATTGATTGGCATAATAGTTAGTCTTTTCTCATCGGTTGCAGCGTGTAGGCTTATTGCTAGATTTACTTGGTATGGTAATTTAGAAAACTCTTCTATTTTTGGAATTATTCCACATGTTGATACTGTTATGTGTCTACTGCCAAGAGCAAGTGCTTTTGGGTGGTTGATTATTTCAATAAATTTAACTAGGTTGTCATAGTTATCAAATGGTTCACCGATTCCCATTACAACAACATGACTTATTCTAATTTTTTTTAGATTTTCAACAAGTAGTATTTGTTCAACCATTTCACCAGTTGTTAAATTACGAATCTTTTTTAGTCTACCGCTTTCACAAAATTTGCAGCCCATGTTACACCCCACTTGGGTAGAAATACAAAGGCTATTACCATAATCATGATTCATTAAAACAGCTTCTACTTTTTCATTATCACTTAGTTTAAACAAGAATTTGCTAACGTCTTTATCATTTTCGGTTTTGGTAATTTCTAGATTATTGATAGTAAAATCTTCTTCTAAACTAGCAATCACCTCTTTTTTTAAATTGGTCATGTCATTAAAGCTATTTACTTTTTTTATATATAACCAATCAAAGATTTGGGTTGCTCGAAACTTTTTGTCGTTTTTTTCTAAAAAATAATTTTCCAAGTCAACTAAACTCATGTCATATATATTTTTCATTTCTTCACATCCATTATGTTAATTATAGCATAATCATAATTCTTGAGGAAATAATATCTGATAATTATAACTGAACTGTAAGATTAAATTAGGAAAATTTAAGAAAAATTTACATTATTTTACAGGAATAATAGAAAAAATGGGTGCTACTAAAAGTTAAAGTATCACTCATTTTTTAGGTAATTAAAATATTGTTTTGTTATTTTACGTCTTATGATTTTAGTTATAATTGATAAAATTATTTTATATCAAAGTCTTCTTGTTTTTGATAATCGAAATACTCTAGTACTATTTTCAAAGTATCTGTATTATTTCCTGTTACAATTCTTTGATAATTATTAAAATCAAGTTCCATCTTTGTAATATAGTCATTCTGATAATAAATAGAAATAAAATCACTATCATAATTTGCAAATTCATCATACAAAATATCTGGTGCATAAATATCTAAAATGTCTATTGGATCTATTTCATAATTTATCTTTCCTTCTTTTTCTTCAAATATGGACATTTCTAATAATGCTTGTAAATTTTTGATGTTAGTATATTTTAAATTATCTGATGGGACGCTAGTAAATTGGAAGTTTCCATTTTGAAGAATTAAATAATCATTTCCTAGTCGAGCTGCTTCAATTGTTTGGTTATTGTTAATGATTGTAAATTTTTCTTTATTAGAATATATTTTACCTGTTATTTTTTCTTTATATTGTGGTAGTTCAAAGGTATAGATATATGCATAATTGTTATTATTTAAGTATTTTATTCCTTTTATACTACTTTCATTATTATCAATTATATTATTATTTGGCTTATTATTAGGCTTATTATTTTTATTACTAGGTTCATTATTATTACTATTTCTTAGTGGTATAATTAAAGCTGTAAAAAATAAAATCATTAGAACGAGCATAATACCATTTTTAATTTGATCTTGTCTAGTTATTTCTTCATTATTATTCTTTTTTTTATTTTGATTAAATATCTTCATTCTTGATACTTCCTTTTTATTTTAGTACTTTTCCCAAAAGTTCATCACCTGTTTTGCCATTTAAATATTCTTTTACTGTCATTCGTTTTTTTCCTTCAAATTGAAATTCTTTAATAATAATTTCACGGTCTTTGGTACTTACACCAAGGCCGTCTTTGTATATTTTAGAAATTTCCCCATTTTCTTTAGTAGTAAAGAAACTATCTGATAATTCGGCTTTATATATTTTAATGATTTTATTATCGATATAAGCAAATGCTCCTGGTGTTGGAGAAAGTCCTCTGATTCTATTATATATGTCAATTGATGATTCATTAAAGTTTAGATGTTCTTCTTCTCTTGTTATATTGTAAGCATATGTTACCTCATTTTCATCTTGTTTAATTGGTTTTATATTTTTATTTATTATATCAGGAATTGTTTTTAGGAGAAGGTCTTTTCCCATAAGACTTAATCTATCATGCAAACTTTCTAAATTATCATCTGGTTTAATAACAGTTTCTTTTTGACTAATTATATCACCAGCATCCATTTTTTCAACCATATACATTATTGTTATTCCTGTACGTGGATAGTTATTAATAATTGCCTTATGGATAGGGGCTCCTCCTCTTAATTTTGGCAGTAGTGATGCATGAACATTAATGCAGCCATATTGTGGAAATTCTAAAATCTCTTTTGGTATTATTTGCCCATAAGCACAAGTTATGATTATATCTGCTTTTGTATTTAATATTTCTTGATAGTCAGTTTTTATTTTTGCAGGTTGAAAAATAGGAATTTTCTTTTTTAAAGCAAGTTCTTTAATTGGAGAAAATTTTATTTCTTTATGCCTTCCTACACATTTATCTGACTGGGTTACTACTAATACAACTTCATAGTTTTCAATTAATCCCTCAAGTACTGGAACACTAAAATTTGGTGTTCCCATAAAAACAACACGAATTTTTTTCATTTTTTTCTCATCTCCTCAACGAAATCTAAATAAATTTCTTTTAATTTTTCTTTTTCTTTTCCCTTAAGCTTATTATAAGGATTTTTCTGACTTTCGATACTTCCAATATGATGATTAATGATAGTTCCCTTTTTTACAAAATAAACATCTGGTACATATAATCTTAATTCATCAGTAGGTGTTTTTCGTAAATATTTATTTAAATACGATATTGTATTTTTCAAACTCTCATCATCTAATTTTTCTATATCAATATAATAGATTGGTAAATTATTTTCTACTCCAACTTCAACTACTGTCTCTACGACATTACGGCACCAAGGACAACTTGGATATCCGAAGTAAAATATTCCTGTTTCTTTACTAATTAAGTTAATAAAATCAGAATTTTTAACGTATTTGACATTATTTTTAGTTGGTATATCTACTTTTATTGTTTTTCCATTTGAATAAGGGGTGATATTATATAATGAATATTGATCTTTAAACTTTAATTCATCCCCTCTAAAGTTAAGATAAAGTCCTAAAATCAGTAAAAAAAACATTATAGTTATAATTGTTGATAATATTATTCTTTTGTGGTTTAGCCTCATACCTTTTTTCACTACTTTCATGTCTATTATAATATATTTTTTTATAAAAGTCATCCGATATTACGGGGATTAAAATCAATATCTATTTTTACTTTATTATTTATCTTGTAATGTTCATCCATTTTTTCTAGGACATTATATAAAGATTCTTCTTTTTTATATTTTATAATAATTTGAAACCTATATACATTATTTACTCTAAAAACGTTAGCAACCGATGGACCTAGTATCTTAGAATTCAAAAGGTTTCTTTTTAAATAGGTAAAAATTTCATTACTGATGTTTTTAGCAGTTTCATAATCTTTACTCATTATTTTTATTAAGGTAACGTAAACATACGGAGGATAGCTTAACATTCTTCTAATTTTCATTTCATTTTCAAAGAAACCAAGATAGTCATGTGTTTTTACATATTTTAAAACGTAGTGATCTTTATTGTATGTTTGAATTATAACCTTACCTTCTTTCTCTCCTCTACCACTTCTTCCTGCTACTTGATTTAGTAAGTCGAATGTCTTCTCACTACTTCTAAAGTCTGGAATATTCAAACTGGTATCAGCATTGATTACACCTACTAAAGTTACATTTTCAAAGTCTAATCCTTTGGCAATCATTTGTGTTCCTAAAAGTATTGAGTACTTTTTATCTTCAAAATCCTTAATAATTTTTTCATGCTGTCCCTTTTTACTAGTAGTGTCAACATCCATTCTAATGACTTTATAATCTTTAAATAGAATGCCTAGTTCTTCTTCTACTTTCTCAGTTCCAAGTCCTAAATTAAGCATTGCCTTTTCATGACACTCTGGACATATTTCTTTTAATTTGGTTCCATAGCCACAATAGTGACAACGAAGCATATTGTTTGTTTTATGATAAGTTAGACTAATATCACAATTGGGGCATTTTTCAGTATATCCACAATTACGACAAGTACTAAGTGATGAATAGCCTCTTTTGTTAAGAAGAAGAATCACCTGTTCACCTTTTTCAAGAGTTTTCTTCATACTAATTTTTAACATATCAGAAAAATAGGAATTTTGCTTTTTTATTTCCTCTGAAAGATCTACAATTTCTACTTTAGGAAGTGGTTTTTCATTAACCCTTTTAGTCATTGATATTAAATGATAGATACCTTTTATTCCTCTAGCATACGATTCAAGAGTCGGTGTTGCACTACCTAATACAACTGGACAATTATGATATTTTGACCTTTCTATTGCTACGTCTATAGCACTATACTTAGGATTTTGTTCTTGCTGCTTATAACTATCTGTATGCTCTTCATCAACTATTATAATACCGATATTTTTAAGTGGTGCAAATATAGCACTTCTAGCACCAATAACAATTTTCACTTCACCTTTTGCAATTTTTCGATATTCATCATACTTTTCTCCATCACTTAATCTGCTATGAAGAATAGCTATATTATTACCAAAACGTGATAAAAAACGATTTACTATTTGTTCCGTTAAAGATATTTCTGGAACTAATACAATACTCGTTTTATCTTCCTTAAGAAGAATTTCTATTAACTCCATATAGACTTCTGTTTTACCTGAACCTGTAACACCATGTATTAAAAAGATCTCTTGATGGTTTTTGTATTTTAATATTTCGTTTACTACTTGTTGTTGTCTTTCTACTAAGGGGTGTTTTTCTTTGATAGTATAAGTCTTTTCTAAACGATATTTTTCTTTAAAAGTTTCTTTTATAACATTTTTATTTAAAAGTGTCTTTATACTACTTGGTGATATCTCTTGAAGTATTTTTTTACTAACTTGTTTTTCTTTTTTTAATATATCTATAATAGTCTGTTGCTTTTCATTTAGTTTAAAATCTATTTTTATATTATCATTTAGTATTATGTATGATTCTTGTTTTTTATTTATATTTACATTATTTCTTGCTTTTAAAGCTTTAGGTAGCATTATTTGATATGCTGATATTAAAGTACAAAGAGTCGTCTTTTTTAAGTATTTTCCAAGTTCTAATAATTCCTCATTTAAAATAGGTTCTAAATCTACTACTTTGATTATTTCTTTTAATTTTATATCTTCTATTTGATTATCAGTTTCTTTGTTTATATCCAAAACAAACCCCTCTAATATTTGGTTTCCAAATGGTACTTGAACACGGATTCCAACACTAATAAAACTTTCTAAATTCGAAGGAACAAGATAGGTAAATGTTTTATCAATATTTTTATTTGACAATTCTACTAAAACTTGTATTTTCATAAAACTTCACCTCTATTTATATTATAAACTATTTGTATTTGTTTTTCACTAACATTTTGATTGCCTTATAATAATCATATTAATATTTTATTAGTACTTGGCAAATAATTATCTTTATCTTATAATAAATTTTTATGAGGTGATAATGTGCTAGAAGAAATTATTAAGAGAAATTATCAAGATTTAGAAATGTTTGTTAGAGATTTAAAACTAAATAATAGTATAGTAAAAAAATATACCAATAATCTTATTTTAAAAGAAAGTAGTTTTGTTGAAATGACTTATATGTTAGGTGGTATTAAAGAAACTTTTAATACTCGTTTTATTATTCTTTCTAATAAAGCAAACAACATGGAAGAATTAGAGGTTGATACTAACTGGGGTCTTTATGTTATTTCTACTAATAGTTATTTTAGAGTTTTAGATAATTTTAAAATAGGTAAAATAAATATCATTATATTACTACATATATCTAATAGTGATATAGAGGTTCTTTGTCAAGTAGTGTTGGTGAAGCCAAAAACTGATGATAAATGAATTGT
>CANORV010000012.1 GCA_947569245.1 uncultured Mycoplasmatota bacterium
ACGTGTCCAATTGTACCAATGTTAACATGTGGTTTTGAACGATCAAATTTTTCTTTTGCCATTTTTATTTCCTCCTTTTTTAATTACTATTATATTTTATCTAACAATTGACATTTTTTCAACTGTTTTGATACATTTTGTCTATTTCGACAAAATATCTATAACAACAAGGGAAAAATTCCCCTGTTATTAACTTAGATTTTAATTACCATTTTTCTTAATAATTTCTTCTGAAATATTTTTAGGAACTTCTTCATAATGATCAAATACCATTGTAAAGTTTCCACGTCCTTGAGTATTTGAACGTAAACTTGTTGCATATCCAAACATTTCAGAAAGTGGAACCATTGCAGAAAGTGCAATAGCATTTCCTCTTGATTCTTGACCAAGTGGACGTCCACGTCTTGCTGTTAAATCTCCCATAACATTTCCAAAATATTCTTCTGGAACAATAACTTCAACTTTCATGATTGGTTCAAGTAGCACTGGTTTACACTTATTCTTAGCTTCTTTTAAAGCAAAACTTGCAGCAATCTTAAATGCCATTTCATTTGAATCAACATCATGATAAGAACCATCAAATAATGTACATTTAACATCAATCATAGGATATCCTGCAAGAACACCTGTAGATAATGCTTCTTGTAAACCTTTATCAACAACTGGAATATATTCACGAGGAACAACTCCACCTACTACAGCATCAACAAATTCATAACCTTTATCTGGATTTGGTTCAAATTTAACCCAAACGTGTCCATATTGTCCACGACCACCAGATTGTTTAATATACTTACCTTCACAATCAGCCATTTGACGAATAGTCTCACGATAAGCAACTTGTGGTCTACCAATATTTGCTTCAACTTGGAACTCTCTTTTCATTCTATCAACTAATACATCCAAATGTAACTCACCCATACCAGCAATAACAGTTTGACCTGTTTCTTGATCAGTATGAACCCTAAAAGTTGGATCCTCTTCAGCAAGTTTTTGAAGAGCAATTCCCATTTTTTCTTGGTCTGCCTTTGTTTTTGGTTCAACAGCAACCTCAATAACTGGTTCAGGAAATTCCATCTGTTCAAGAATAACTGGTTTCTTCTCATCACATAAAGTATCACCAGTAGTAGTATTCTTTAATCCAACAGCAGCAGCAATATCTCCAGTATAAACATCAGAGATTTCTGTTCTGTTATTAGCATGCATTTGAAGAATACGACCAATTCTTTCTTTAGAATCTTTAGTAGAGTTAAGTACATAAGATCCACTTGATAAATGACCAGAGTAAACTCTAAAGAATGTCAAACGACCAACAAATGGATCAGTCATAACCTTGAATGCTAACGCACTAAATGGTTCATCATCAGATGGATGTCTTTCAGTTTCATTTCCATTTAAATCAGTTCCCTTTATTGCCTTAATATCAAGTGGTGATGGTAAGTAATCAATAACAGCATCAAGTAATAACTTAATTGCTTTGTTACCAAGAGCAGTACCACACATTACTGGGAAGAATTTAACTGATAATGTACCAACACGAATTGCACGTTTAATCATTTCTACAGTAATTTCTCCACCTTCAAGGTAAGCTTCCATTAACTCATCATCAAATTCAGCAATTGCCTCAATAAGATCATTACGTTTTTCATCAGCAATATCCTTAAGATCTGCTGGTATTTCAATCTCTTTAGCATCTTCTTCTGGCTTACCATCATATTCATAAGCCTTCATAGTAACTAAATCAATTACACCTCTAAACTCAGATTCTGCTCCAATTGGCCATTCAATTGGTTTAGCATTAACACCAAGTCTAGAATCAATTGTACTAAGTGTATAATTGAAATCTGCCCCCATTTTATCCATTTTATTTGCAAAAATAATACGAGGAACATCAAATTCAGTAGCTTGACGCCAAACTGTTTCAGTTTGTGGTTCTACTCCTGCTTGAGCATCTAAAAGTGCAACAGCACCATCAAGTACTCTAAGACTTCTACTAACTTCAACTGTAAAGTCTACGTGCCCTGGTGTATCGATTATATTAAAACGATATCCTTTCCAATGAGCAGTAGTAGCAGCTGATGTAATAGTAATACCACGTTCTTGTTCTTGAGCCATCCAATCCATTTGGCTTTCTCCATCGTGAGTTTCACCAATTTTATGGATTTTCTTTGTATGGAATAATATACGTTCGGTACAAGTAGTTTTACCTGCATCGATATGAGCCATTATTCCAAAGTTTCTTGTGTTTAATAATGACGTATCACGAGCCATAATTAACTCCTTTCTTACCAACGATAATGAGCAAATGCTTTATTAGCTTCTGCCATTCTATGTGTATCTTCACGTTTTTTTACTGCTGCACCAGTACCATTAGATGCATCAATTATTTCATTAGCTAAATTTTCGGCCATACCTTTACCGCCTCTAAGTCTTGCATAGTTTACTAACCAACGAAGTCCTAATGCTTGACTTCTATCTGCCGATACTTCAATTGGAACTTGATAATTAGAACCACCTACACGACGAGATTTTACTTCAAGTAATGGCTTAATATTTTCTAAAGCTTTATTAAAGACATCTAAAGGATTTTCTCCAGTTTTTTCTTTAATTATTTCAAAAGCATCATAAAGGATAGTTTGTGCCTTTCCTTTTTTACCATCTAACATAATTCTATTAATTAATTTAGTAACTACTTTAGAATTATATATTGGATCTGCTAAAACGTCTCTTTTTACTGCACGTCTCTTACGCATTTCATTTTCCTCCCTTCATCTATCTAGTTATAATTGTTTTTACTTCTTAGGTTTTTTAGCACCGTATTTAGAACGTCCTTGCTTTCTGTCCTTAACTCCAGCAGTATCAAGTGTTCCACGAATGATGTGATAACGAACTCCGATTAAGTCTTTAACACGTCCACCACGAACTAATACAACACTATGTTCTTGTAAGTTATGTCCTTCACCAGGAATATAAGTATCAACTTCTTTTCCATTACTTAAACGAACACGAGCATACTTTCTTAAAGCTGAGTTAGGCTTTTTAGGAGTCTTAGTACCAACACGAGTACATACCCCACGTTTTTGAGGTGAAGTAGTTTTAGTAGCTTTCTTTTGTACACTATTTACTCCAATTCCCAAAACAGGAGCCTTACTTTTTCTAACTTTATCTTGTCTATTTTTTCTTACTAGTTGTTGCATTGTAGGCATATATATCAATCTCCTTTCTTCACACATATCCAGGTGTATCATTTTCTCTTATAAATTTAAGTTTTGAAAAAATTCAAAACCTAAATCAATCAGCATGTATAATATAACACTAGCTATAATTAAAGTCAACTATTTTTATAGTTATTTACCTAAAAATTTTTCACCCCACGAATCTTCACAAAAAATAGCAGGATTCCCATACATAGCCTTCAATTTTTTAGGACCACTACCATAATATGGAAGCTGAAAATGTGGCATATCAACAAAGCTTTCCCAATCTCCTCCCCATTCAAGGCCAATGGATTTACCAATTTCACCAACCTTTTTAAGTTTTTGAACATCATACATTTCATCAACACTACTTCCATTTATGCATACATCAAAGGCAATTCCCCATTGATGATTAGAAGAGTAATCACTACCTTTAGCATTAGTAACAATTTCACCCTTAGTTGTTCTACCCTGATTATATAATTGATTCTGCCTAGATACAGTACGAACTGACTCAGTTATCTTTATATCAATTCCATAATCACTACATTTATTAACCAATTTCTCCATTTTATCTTTTAATTCAGGATGCACAACTTTTAGACTTACATCACCATTTTCATCTATTGTATAAAAGCTCCCCTCATTCTTTTGATTTTTGATAGTTTTATTAGAAGAAAAGAAATCAACCATTGATTTTTCACCATGATTCTTAAAATCTATGCTATTTTTACCGATTTCATTATTTATAATAGGTTTACCATCTATATTTTTTAAAGAATCTAAAGAAAAAGAATCACTATCTTTATACATCGAAATAGAATCATCCAAAATCTTTAAAAAAGCATCTGTCCTTTCTTTATAAGAATCCCTAACATCTAACAAATTTTGAGTCGTCTCAGAAATTTTTTTATTTACTGAGGAATTGGTAATATAACTTTTATCAATAGAATCTAACACATTAATAAGACTATTAATACAATCATAAAATTGACTATTAAGAGTACTAATCTCATTTTTACCATTTAAAAGAACAGATTCTAACACTCCTATTTTTTCCATATATATACCTCCATATCACATTATAGTTTGGATAATTAAAACAAAAAGAAAGAGAATGAAACATCATCCCCTACCATATTTATTGATATTTATCCCCATTAGCTCTATGTTGTACAAAAGGATTTGGATCTGTCTCCCAGTCCAAAGAAGGAAGATCACCACCACTAGAACTTCTTCTAGAAGCTCCTGCTTCAATTACTGGACTTTTAGATGGAGAAGCTTGTGTACCACCAACATTAGGAAAAGGCTGTGTTGCAACAGGTGTTGGTGAAGGCTGTGTTGCAACAGGTGTTGGTGAAGGCTGTGCTGCAACAGGAGTGCTATTTGGACTTGGTGAAACTAAAGGAATACCACTTTCTTTTGCAATAGCTTCTTGTTCTCTTCTTGCCTCAACTGCAGACATAACACCATCAGCATTGCTTAGCTCTCCTTTTTCCTCCCACTTATTAACCATTTTTTCAATTTTTTTATCACTGTATCCATCATTAATAAGTTGATTTGCAAGTTCTTGTGAGTAAGGATCACCACCATTACTTGAAGCACTAACTTTACCTACTTCTCCAGCATGAATAGTCTTACTAGAAACATCCATAGTACTACCATCTTTATTAAATATAGTACCACCACCATATTTATCTTTAACTGCTAAACGACCATCGTCAAGTTTAACAATTTGTCCACCTTCCATACCATTAGCTAAAGCCTTAACACGAGGATCAATATTTGGATCATTTATATCAATAACAGCACCTTGAATTCCATTTTCAGGATTATTATAAATTGTTACATTACCATTAGCATCAACAGTTTGCCATCTACCATCATCCCTTTGAGTAGCTCCTTCTGGAACATATGAAGGTCTTTGATTAGTTGCATTAGCAGTACTTGATGAACCACCTGGTACAGCATATCCTTTATTTGCATAGCTTTCTGGAGAAGTTGCATCATAATCAGCTTCTCCCTTTTCACGATTCTTTGTACTTGTTTTTGAAGAATTACTTGCATCTATTACTGGAGATTTTCCATCTGTAGATACATTAGCAGGACCACCTGAAGGCCCAACACCTGATCCACTTCCTCCAGCAGTAATTACAGGAGAAGTACCTCCCTCTGCTGCTGCCATTTGTGATTGAACATTCATATCTTGTTCTTGATATGTAGCAACAGAGTCACTTAAAGTCTGCATAAATTGTTCATTAGTCCCAGAATAATCACTTTGTATTGATTTTAAAGTACTAATAACACCATCAAAATCAATATTTTCTGAACTATTCCAAGCAGCTTTCCCAGCTTCCATTTCACGAATCAAAGAATCTATTGATCCTTTCATACTTTCATTTCCACTAGCTATTTCACGTTGTACGGCATCAATTACCGATTTATCTACATTAATATTTCCCATTACTTTCCCTCCTTTATAATAATTTTAATCACACAAATTTAAATATTTATTAATTTTTTATTAAATCATAACTATAATAGAACTATTGAGAATCTTTTTGAATACCATCAAGTATTGCACGAATCTCTTCTTCAGGTGAAGTTGAAATACGAGGCTCAATTTTAGAATATTGATCTTTAACTTGAGCATAAGCCTCACTTCCTGCACTCTTAACAGTAGAATCTCCATTAAATGGTGCTGAAGTTATTTCTTGTATTTCATTAACTGTTTGTTCAACATTAAAATTACTTTGCTTTGGCTCAAATTTCCCATCGTTAGCTATAAAATCTTTAAATGCCTGAGTGTTCTCTGGACTAGGACGATGAGGCTCTATAACTGTCTCAGTATACTCTATATTAGGTGTACCATCAACTAGCTCAGCTACGGTTGGATTTCTTCTATCAAAACTTTCTTGATTTGTACCTAAACCAACAGGATTTGTATCAACCCCAGATGTAGACTCTGTTGATACCTGAGGATTACTAGAAGTTTGAAAACTGCCACTACTAGTTTGTTCTTGCTGTAAAACATTTTCAATACCACCAGTAATTTTATCAGCATTTTCCTTAGTAGTAAACGCCATAGGAACGCCATTTTTATCTATCCTAACAGTTCCATCTTCACGATACTCAAATGTATAATCTCCCTCAGAAAAATATTGGTCATGAACTTTATCTTTAGAAATAAAATTACCATTAACAGCATCATTTGCCGTACTAGAAATTTTACTAAAATCAAATCCACTTGCAAGTGAACTAAAAGCACCTGCACCTACTGACATAGAAGCAACTGTCCTATCACCATTTTGTTGAATACTAATAGCAGTTCTTGAATCTTCTAATTCATAAGATGCCATAATTTCCCCTAAAGCCTTCAAATAATCAGCTAGGCAATTAGTATAGTTTTTTCTTATATCTTCAATAGTAACACGAAGTTGTTCTATACTAGAAGTTTGATTTCCCGTGGTATTATAAACCTCGTTAATACGAATTGTTAAATTTGAAACTTCTTTAAGATTTTCACCTAAAAGTTGTGAATACTTTTCAATATTTGTAATTGATTCTTGAACTACGGATCTATCTAATTTTATATTTGCCATCATACCACCTCATCAATCAAATGACCTAATTATCTCTTCATCATCTTCTTCAAAAGAAGTTGCAAGCTTATTAAGCATTTCACACTCACCTTCTAAAGAAATAAGTGCCTCTGACAATTGATTATGATAACTTTTTAAATTATCTCTAAATACTGCACTTGCATCTCCCTGCCATCCTTCAGAAATTATATCAACGTAATTATCAATAGTAGAAGCATTAGACTCAGCTTCAGTTTTAAGTCTACCAATATTCCCAGCAATTTCACGTAACTCAGCTGGGGTTACAGAATACTTATCATTTCCCATATAACTTTACCTTAAATATTAAAATTAATCATTCAATATTCCTTTTATATCCTCTTCACCTTGATCAAAACTATCAGCTGATTTATTCATAGCTTGACGAATTTCCTCAACACTTGCTACAGCTTGACTTAATCTATTATGAAGTTCATTATATTTATCTGCATAATTTCTACTTGCTTCACCTTGCCATCCTTGTTGAATTACATTCACCTGATTTGCAAGCTTACTTGCTGTTTCCTCAGAATCATTTTTTAATTGCCCAATAGTTTTAGCAATTTCTCTTAATGCCTCTGGACCAGCAGTTACTCTTAAATCACTCATATTTTTATCTCCTTTTTAATTTATTTATACTACTTAACTTCTTTTAAGTGGTGCAGCAGCAGTTGCTATTGCCTCACTTGCACTACCAACCATACTAGCACGTTCTTGTTCACTAGCAGAATATTTTGAAGCTGCTGTTTGTAATTTATTATTAAATTGAGTTAAATCCTCAATATGTTTTTTAGCTTCAGCTGCCAAAGCTTCATAATATTCCATAATAGCACGAGATCCAGAAGTAGATTTATAAATATTTTCTCCTTCCATTCTATTCATCTCTGTAGTTATTTTTTGATGAAAAGTTGTCATTTCTTCAATATTTTGATCAACTTTAGATTTTACGGCATTCATCTCCGCAACATCAACTTTTATTTGTCCATTATTCATACGTTTTTCACCCTTTCATTTACAAACTATTATAATAAGCTACTAGCTTTTGCAACATTAGCTGCTTCTGCTTCTGCAATAGCCTGAGCAGATGCAGTCATTGTACTAGATAAACCTTCAATCTTGTTATTTAATTGATCTACTCTACCTTTGAATTCACTACACTTATTAACATATTGTTCTGATGCAGAACTTACCCATGCACCACTATCTCTCATTGACTTAATATCATTAAGATATTTAGTAGCTAAACTAGATAATTCTTGACCATAACCTTTTACAGTATTAGCTAAAGCTTCAAAAGCTCCAGTATCAACTGCCATTTGAAATCCTTCATTCATAATACTTTCCTCCTATTTTCTTCTATTTATATTACAAATTCATCTTATTATAATTACTTTTTAAAGTCAATTGATTTTACTGTACTTTACATTTATCTAAGTAAAAACTATACACTTTTTATACAATAAAACATCGATAATTGAAAAAAGAACGTTACTAAAACCCATCAGTATGAATATTTGGTTTAGTTTGCATTTGTTCTTCTAACTCACTTCTAATAATTTTTAAATCACTAATGATTTGTTGATAGAAAGCGGCCATTTTATCCAAGTTGTTTTGATACTCCCTAAATTTATTCTTAAAAGCCTCACTATCTTTACCAATCCAGTTTTCAGTAGTTAATCTATTCAAGATTCTCTCTACCTCTTTATTATTATCAACCTGTTTACTATTACAAAGATTTTCTAGTTGATTAATACTATAATCTATCTGTCCTAAATTTCCATATACTATGTCGTTTCCCATTATACCAATCTTCTCCCCTCATTTTTATCAAATTTAGAAGCATTAGACTGATCTACTTCTTTATAATGATCTATAATATCTGTCTGTAAATAATTAGCAAACGTATTACAATTTTCACGTAATCTCTCACTGATTACCTTCATATTACCAATAGTATCATTTCCTTGTTTATCAATCATTTGGGATGAAAGAATTCTATTATCCCTAAGTGAGGTAACAATATTTTCAAATGAGCTAAATATTTCTACATATATATCCCCACATCTTTGTAATGAATCTATATCTCTTTTTATTTCTGCTTCAACTATTTTCATTTTATACACCCCCTGTAATACCTTTCATTTGAATAACATATTTATTTAATTCATTAATAAGACGAGCTATTTCCTTCTTATTGGCATCTATTTGCCTTTTTACAGCCCAATCAGTATGTCTATCACCATCAGAATCATACCAATACAAATGTGGATATAATCTACGATTTTCCTCTTCAAGCCTCTCTTTTTCATTAAGGTCTCTAATATGATAATTAATCAAATCAACAAGATCTTTTAAACCAACAACTTGATTAGATAAATTTTTAACATTATTAACGCATTTCATTTGTTCATTACTTAAGTTATTAAAAGACTCTCCACTCCAAGAGATAGCTATTTGCCTTAAAAAGGATTGTAAATTACTCTCTAATACTTGAAGTTGAGATACAAAATTATTTGGTCCATCTGTTGTTACACTATATTCACGAAAATCTTCATTCATAATTTACCTCCTAAATAACCTTACCAATTTTAGATACCTGTTGACTCAACTCGTTATCCAAATTTTTATAAATACTTGTCACTTGATTTAAAATTTTAATATTATTCATAATAGTAGCTTGCAACTCTTTTATTTTTTCATAATCTTTACTAAATGATGAAAAACTGTAATCAGAAGCATCTCCTTGCCAAAAAGATTCATTAATTTGCTTCATATTTTTCTGATAATCACTAGTAATCTCTTCCATCTGCTTAAGTATTTCAATTAAGCCTTCCATTTCACCTTCAACGGCATCTGTTTTAATAATTTCAACTACGCTCATAGCTACTATCCTCCTCAACCAAACTTCTACTTTTCAAATCATTTTCCAAAGACTTTGACGAAGAAGATACAAATTTTAACAATGAAACATAATTCCTACCCAATTCTAAAATCTTTTCAAAAGAATCCATATAAGTAGTTAAAATTGTATTCATATATTGATCAGTATCATCACCACTCCAAAAAGTATTTTCTCTAATTCCACTGACCTTATTTTTAAAATCAAATATTTTTTTTGAATAATCATCATTAAGTTTTTCAAGTTTTAATGCATAACTATCCAATTGTCCAAAATCTATTTCCTGCCTTTTCATAATATAACTCCCCTCTAAGAATTAGTAGATTCTCCCTGTTGATAACTTGTAGATGTGGAAGAATTAATAATACTAGTTGCATCTGTTAAATCAAATTTATTTATAAATTCTTCAACCGTTATTGATTCACCTTCACTACTTTCATCATCATGTTTATATTCATAAACAGAAGAAACAGTATAATTTTCATCATTAATTGTTGCATACTTAGAAACACTATTACCATAAATAGAATGCCCCTGACTGCTAGAAACTATAGATGAACTACTAGGATTACTAAATACTGGATTAAATTCAAGATAAGAATTAGAATCATCACTTCTATACTCTCTTACAAATTTACTTATTTCAAACAAAGAAGAAAGACTGCTACTTAAAGCCTCACTATCCATTTGAAAACTTCCACCTTTTTCTAAAATACGACTCTCCAAACTACGATAATTACCAATAGAAGAATCTAAAAAAGCATCTATTTTATTTAAATTATTAGAAATATTTGAAATTCTTCTATTCATATCACTTATAAAACCGCTAATACCACATCTTCCACAACTCTTTAAATCACTAAAAGCATTAGAACTTTTAAAAGATTGACTACTATCTTTAAATTTATTTAAAACATTGGGAATAAACTGTTCAGATTGAATCATTTCTATATTATCAGAATCCAATAATAATCTACTCATTATTATTGCACCTCCTGACTACGTTTTTTTAAGAATTCATCAAAAGATGAATCTTGATATCCCAAATAGTAAATACTTTTAATATCCTCTTTATTAAACAGTACATTCTTACTACTAGAAACATACCCTTCTGGAAAAAAACATCCTACATAAGAATAAATCTTACTTGTATCACTTACAAGTTTTTGATCATATCCTAAAATAATAATCTTTCTAAGTTCATTTTTTAAAGTAACCAAAGATCCAATAGGTAACTCCTGTATATTCATAATACATCCTCCTCCTTAGAATTTTTATTATTTAAACTACTTATAAACGACATTTGTTCTGTATTTTGACAACCTAAATAATATTTACTTTCTATTTGCTCATGGTCAAATAGTACCATCCTATTAGGTGTTAAAAAACCATTTGGGTAAAGAACACCAACATAATCCCATACTTTGTCACTCTGATTGTTCTTCTGATAATAACCTGATATCATCAATCGTTCTTTAGTATTAAACAAAGAAACTATTGTTCCAACAGGATAAAACTCTTTTTGTATCATAATCTCTTTTTCCCCCTTTATTTAATTTCATTAACATATGTATTTGTTGTATCATTTAATCTAGATGTCATAGTGCTTGTTCTTGAACTATATTGCTGTAATATTGTTCTTAAATGATTAGCATAGCTCAAAACCTCTTTTGGAAATTTATCAAATTTACTTGCTGACTCCAAAAAAGTATTAATTGTAACTTCTGCTGCTGGACTTGACCAATACTCTTTTGTATTAACTTTTTGCATATCAATTTTAGTTGTTTCTAGTATTTCGGACATTTTACTAGAAATAAGTTCCAATTTCTTAATTACTGATTCAACTCCAGCATATTCTAATTTTTCATTCATAGATATTTTCCCCCTTACAATCTTTCAGAAGTCGACTTAACAACATCCTGTAACCCCTTAGTATTATTTGAAGCATCTACTAAAAAAACACCATAATCATTAATTACTTTCTGACAAAAATCAAACAAAGGTAAAGAGTTTTCAACTTCTTGAACAAAATAATCTTTATCAGGTCCTACCCAATAATTGCCAAGTTCAACAACTGCTTGTCTTAAAAGTGTTATTTGTTCTAAATAATCACTTGCATCTTTTTGAATCTTTTCTCCTAATGACTTTAAATTAGTAAAATCAATTTGTAATTCCATAACACACCCTCCTTATAGTAAAATTAATCTACTACCATTTCTAATATCAGTTTCAATTATTGTCTTATTCAAATCATATATATCCCCTGTTTCCTTATTGTAAATCATACAACTATTCTCATTCAAATAATCAAAACCAGCTTCTTCATTTATCATCTTAACTAAAAGTGTTCTAACCTCTCCTAAATATTTATTAATAGGAACGAAGGCATCTCTAACTATTTCTACTGCAGGAAAATATATCTCTACTAATACTTTATTTTCCATTTATTCATTTTCCTCCTTTGAATCACTTAAAAGTTTGACAACTTGTGCTTTTCCCTGAGATACAATGTAGCCAAAACTATCATTAATACCTTCTTTCATTTGCTTAGTAACATTTTCAACTTGAAGTACAAATTGAGAATCAATTGATGCTCCAACCCAAATACCATCACTCTTACTAACAAGTTTTTTATACCATTCCTCATATTCAATAGCTTTTATATGATCAACACTATCGATAAATACAAAAGAATACGAACTACTAAGTTTAGCTGCTGATGTTATAAACATATCTAAAATATCCAAGGCATCTTTTGATAAACTATTTTTATACTGTTCAACCCCAACTATCACAACAATAATTTTAGGCATACTATCAAGTGTAACACCAGTCTCTTTTCCTTCAACTATGTTATTTCGATAATTAGCATCAGAATTAAGTTTCTGAGTAATTTCATCAAAATTATCTTGATAATATATTGCATCTGATACTACATTTTTATCAACAACTTTAGATGCATCCAAAATAGCTAGCGTTCCAAAATTACTAAGCATCTTAAGAAAAGGATTAATCTTATCTTTTAAAGAGTTAAAGTTTTTAGCCATTATTTGAGTTCCTATTGTACTAGTAAAGTCATACACTCCAACATTTAAACTTGTTTTATCAATACCAATTGGTACATGTTTAAAATCACTGATTGAAGGACTTAATATATCATAAGTTACAACATCTGGTAACACTGGAACTCTAGAAGCTCTTGCTGTATAAGTTCCCTGAAGTTTTTGTGCTGTTGACTTAATCGTTTCATTAATATTATCTTTCTCATCAATATAAGCAGTTTGAAACTCATATACGACATTATCTTTATAGATACCACGTCCAAATATTTTAGATGGAACAACACCCTCTGTTTTTCCAAGTAAAGTTGTATAATCCGCTGAATTTGTCATTTGAAGAACTAATTGTTTAGTAAAGTTCTGTGATAGTTTATAACGAACAGCATTAACAGTATTACTCGTTATTATAAAAGTAACTCCGTATTTGTTTCCAGATCTTGTATATTTAACTAAAGATTCGTCTATTGCAGACATTCCAAAAGTTTCACTGAACATTTCAAAGTTATTTATAATTACAATAATTTGTGGAATAATATTACCACTATTTCTACAATAGTCTAAATAACTACCATTATAATCAACAAACAAATCTTTTCTTCTTTCAATTTCTCCATCTATCATTCTAAATAAATTAGTAAGTTTCTCTGTTTCTTCAATTGTAACAATATCTCCAACATGTGGATAATTATATAAAGCCTTAAGTACCTCAGCACCAAAATCAACAATATAAAAGTTAACTTCATCAGGACTATGATTTATACAGACATCATGAACAAGTGTCTCTAATAAATTTTCCTTACCACTACCACTCATACCATATATAAGAGTGTTCCCATTATTTGTTAAATCTAATGTAAGTAAATCTTGTCTTTGATTGTTAGGATCATCAAATTCACCAATAATTGGATTAATGATTAGTTTTTCAGCTTTATAATTATATTTTTCTTTTAATAAATCAAGTGATATAAATTCAGGAATTCTTGGTAACCATAACTGCTTAACATTAATATTTTCACGTTTAGCAAGTTCAACTAAAAATCTAACAATATTAGGAAGCTGTTCACCCTTATCTTCCTTAACTTCTATCTTAGTGAGGTTCATGTTTTTTAATACATCTCCAACATGATTGACAAAACTAAGTGAATCATCAAGTTTTTTCTTAACTTTCTCAGTTGGATAATATTTAGCTCCACTCCATGCAGATTGTCCCAAGGCAAAAAATTCGTTGTAACCAACTTGTAAATAAAATCTACCTGTTTCTTTTATAGCAGCTGCATCAGGTCTTTTTATCATTTCCATACTATCTGCTTTTTCTTGTACTTTTAAACATACTTTAAATTTAGAGTTACTCCATATTTGATCGTTAACAACACCACTTGGTTTTTGTGTTGCTAAAATTAAATGCACTCCTAAACTACGTCCAATACGTGCTGTTGAAATCAATTGTGCCATAAATTCAGGCTGTTGACTTTTTAATTCGGCAAACTCATCACTAATAATAAATAAATGTGAAATTGGTTCCTTAACAAGTCCATCTCTATATAATTTTTGATATTTATATATATCAATAGTACTTTCATTTAAAGAGTCCCTAGCTTTATTAAACTCTCTTTGTCTTCTTCTAAGTTCACTTTGAATAGAAGCTAAACTACGTTTCATTTCAACAGTATCAAGGTTAGTAATTGTTCCTGCCAAATGTGGAAGTTTTAAACCAGTTTCACGATTCTCAAAGGCACCAGCAAGTCCTCCTCCTTTATAATCTATAAGTACAAATTGAACCTCATCAGGATGATAATTAACTGCCATAGAAAGAATATAAGTAATAATAAACTCACTCTTACCACTACCAGTAGAACCAGCTATCAAACCATGCGGACCATGATATTTTTCATGCAAGTCTAATTTAAATGATTCCCCATTTGGATAAACTCCAACAGGAACAGCAAGATTCATTATAGGATTACTCATCTTCCATCTATTTAAAATATTTAACTGTTCTATCTTACCAGCATGATACATTTCTAAAAATGTAAGCATTTTAGGCAATTGACTTTCAGCACTTGCAACTTCAATTGGTATATTAGATAAAACCTTAGAAATTTTTACCATATTAATTTTAGGTATTTGATCGGGAACAAACTGAATTTGTCTATCTGATACTAGTTCATTTTCAAATAATCCACAACTTTTTTTTGTAATATAAAGAAATGAGTTACAAGCATTTGGCAATTCAGATAGCTGATCAGCAATAATAGTTAGACCAAAACCTATATTTTTAGAGGAATTTACAATATTGTTAATAATACCAAGATTTTGTACAGTTTGATAACTATCTGTAATAATCAAATAATAAGGGGAAAAACTCCTATAATCTACTTCTTTTTTACTAGAGCCATTATCTTTTTCCTTCATGCTTTCAACCCTAGCATTAAACTGAGCTTCCAAATAAGAAGACACCATTTTCATTTCCTCAATATTGGTAGCATAAAAACGTACTTGCTTATCTTCACTCCAACAATGAGGTAAAAATCTAACATCCTCATATAATGATGTGTGATTATTATTCATAAGGAAAACCAGCTTTAAATCTGTATAACTATGAAAAGTAACAAGTTGCAATAAAAGACCTTTGATATAATCATCTTTAAATGAATCATCACCAAGTAAAGCATTGATATATTTGTCTGCTAAATACATAGGAACAGGTACGTCTCTTATCGTATTATAAGTAGATACTATTTCTTTTATTTTTGATTTTAAATCATCTTCATCTAAAGAAAACTTTTCTTGTGAATAATTAATTTGAACTTCAAGAGGAACATTTCCCATTCCTAAACGAACTTTTAAAAAATCATCATGTTGAATTTCTCTTTCCCAAAGGTTTCTTTTTTTATTAAGTATAATATTTTGACATTCTTCAATAGACACTAAATTCTCAATTAAAATTTGTCTTTGATTTTTCATAATACTTGCAATATGATTTTCTCTTTCAACTAAATATTGCTTATATTTTCTCTGCCTATGTGCTTCTCTCTTTTTTTTCTGTTTTTTGGTATACATTTTAGTAAGTGATGGAAATAATAAAGATCCAGCCATCATAGTAAAACACATTAAAAGTGATGGAAAAGCAGCTTGAAATGTTACTGTACCATTAATAAGTCCCATAATAGCAGTAGCTCCAGACATAATTGAAGTCATTGCCATCATTAACATTGGTCCAACAGTTAAAAACCATGGCATTTCTGACATCGATTCTTTTCCAGGTGGATCATCAATATTAACAACTTCTCTTTCAATTCTAGTTCTAAGTCTTGGAGTATGATGAAAGTAATCAGTATCTTTATATAGTTCAAATTCAGCTAAATCAGAAGAAGCTTTTTGATCATATGTTAAATTAATCTGATTTTGAATTTGAAAGTGACTACTAGAATATCTAAGTAATCCCTGTGGATTATTAATAACGATAAAAGTACCCATATAAATAATTTTTATTCCACCTAAAAAAATAACATCACCAATAGATAGTACTTTTTCTGCTATCTTAGTATCATTTACGTAAGTTCCAACATCATTTGACATAGAAAAAACGGTAAACAAACCATCTACTTTTGAAAATTTGGCATGAATATCTGCTATTAAACCATTTTTATACACAATAGCATTATTTTCTGATGAACCAATAGTAAATTCTGAATCTTGAAGAATCTTCAAATTAAAAGATTGTTGTTCATAAGTTGGCATAATATAAAGTATCATTGGAAGGCTATCACCATGAATCTTAAGCAGATAATAATCGTAGTCGACAAGAAACTCCGAAGTAATAATTTGATTATTATGGTATATTTCTACATCTTGGTTAGTATTTAGTTTCCATTTTCCATCAACTGCTTCAACATTTAATAAATCTTTCAATTTATTATTAGTATTATAATAATTAATCCAATAGTTACCATCGATTATCTCTGGCAATACAAACTTCTGAATATTATTTCCTTGTATTAATAAAACTCGCAAATTGCATCACCTTCTATCTTATATACATTAAGTATATAATAGTTTAAAACAAAACGCAAGGAATAATACCTTGAAATTTAAGCAAAAAAAAGAACAAGATTCAATTTCTTGTTACCTAAAAATACTAGTTAAAAATATCATTACATAATGTATTAACACCTGAAAAAATAATTATAACAGATAATAAATTAACGAAAAATGATAGATATTTATATATTTCAAAAAACATAATACTAGATATAACAAGTGATAATAAAAATACGATAATTCCTAAAAGTATAATTGTTATATCTAAAGATAATATAGCTTTTGAACAGTTTGTTTTCTTCATATTAATTCCCCCTATTATTTATATCAAAAAACAAAAATCATCATTCTATGATAAATCTTCTATATATCCCTCAGTTTTATAGTTATCACCACATTTTAAATATGGAGTATAAGAAAAAGATTCACCATTATTTTTTATTTGAACATACCCCTTACACTGTATATTATTAATAACTAAATTATCTATAAATCCAACTGAAGAAAGTTGTTTATCAGTTACATAAACACTATCTCCAACAACTAAATCATTATAATAAAGCTGCTTATAAGAAGAACCAGCAACAACCAACTTGTTTTCAAGTTCTAAATAGGTAATATTATCTTTATTAGTTGAGTTAGTAAAATCTTTATTATCATTTGGATTTGTAATCGGAACATTGCTAATATTCCCATCAGTAAGCCCCATTTTATATGCATTAACACTAATTAATAAAATTGCAAGTAAAAATACAAATATAAATGCTATTAAAGTTCCAAGTCCCCAACCATGCTCATTTAAATGTAACATAGTATCACCTCTTAAATATTATTATAAAGTAATAAATTAAATATATCAACACTGAAAGAAAAAATATATTATTTAAAAATTAATCATTAGATTTTACATCTGTTCCCATTTCTTTAGCAGTATGAATTACCTTTTCTGCCATAGATTGCTTTTTATGAGTGGATAAAAGTTGATCATTAGGATCATCAAAAATATTTTTTACGCCATCAACGACTTTATCTTTAGCAGATAAGGTATTTTCTTTAACCTGTTCATATCTATCAAATGTATTATCAACTTGCTTCTTAACTGTACCAACTAAAGGTTGTACAATTCCACTAACTGCACCTCCTATAATATCTGCACCAAGTCCTGAAATAGATGTTTTTATATTATTATCAGATTCTTCATAGGAAACACCTATTTGTTCTAAAGCATCTAGAAATTCCATTTTAAACTCTCGATAGTTTCCTGCAACTTCTTGATTAATTCTAACTAATTCTTCTAAATGTTTTGCAGCTGGACCATTTGTTTGCCAATAAAAAGACATTTCACTAAGACAAGATCTTATCTTTTCTAATTCTAAAAGAAGATTGGTATTATCATTATCAACCATTCTCATAAGATTATTAATTTCTCCTCTATTAAATACAATATTTGCCATAGTATTTTCCACCCCTTTAATCAATAAAATCTCTTTCAAGTTCAGACTCAGTATCACGTATACTAGAAGAAACATTTTTAAATGCTTCACAAACTTGATCTAATTCATCAATGTAATTTTTAAGTCTAGAAAGTAATTCATTATTCTTAGAAACATATATTTTACTTGCCTCTCCAATCCATAATTCAGAAATTTTACTGACAGAAGCATTAACGGAATTTGCATTTCTTAAGGCCTCATTTATACTATTTCTAATAGCACTAACATTTGAATCAATATCATCAACATTTATAGACATTACCAATCCACTTGAAAAAATATTATTCAAATTACTCTGATTCATATTTAACCCTCCATCCATTTATTATAAATAATCCTTAATACAATTATAACGCAATTAACAAATTATTAATATAAAGAAAAGAAAAAAAGACACAAATTTACAAAAAAACATTACCAATATAGTAATGTTTTTCTAAATCTACATAAATTCATCTTCTAATGTTTCAAGTGGTTCTTCATCTACAAATTGACTTTCAAGTTCAAAATCAATATCTTTATAGTCTTTAACGCCTGTACCTGCAGGAATTAATTTACCAATAATAACATTTTCTTTAAGTCCCTGTAAATGATCAACTTTTCCACGTATAGCAGCATCTGTTAAGATTCTTGTTGTTTCCTGGAATGATGCAGCTGATAAGAATGAATCAGTTTCTAGTGATGCCTTAGTAATACCAAGTAAAATAGGTCTACCAAGAGCAGGTTTCTTACCTTGTAAAATAACTTCTTTATTTCCATCAGTAAATTCATGGAAATTAACTAATGAACCAGGTAAGAATCTTGTATCTCCACTTTCAATAATACGTATTTTATTAATCATACGACTAGCAATAACCTCAACGTGCTTATCTGAAATATCAACACCTTGACTACGATATACATATTGAACTTCTTTAAGAATATATTCTTGAGTAGTAAGTGGATCTGTTACAGCAAGTAACTCTTTAGGACTTATTGCTCCTTCAGTTAATTTATCACCAGCAAGAACTTTTTGTCCTTTTTCAACACGTAATTTAGAGGCATAATTAGTAACATGCTCTTTAGTTTCTACATCATTTTTAATATAGATTCTAAATTTACCATGTTCTTCTTCAATGTTAATAACTTCCCCATCTATTTCTGCTATAGTTGCTTTTCCTTTTGGATTACGTGATTCAAATAATTCTTGAATACGTGGAAGACCCTGTGTAATATCTTCTCCACCAGCAACTCCTCCAGTATGGAATGTTCTCATTGTAAGCTGTGTACCAGGCTCACCAATTGATTGAGCAGCCATTACACCAATAGCTTCACCTATTTCAACCATATTACCAGTTGCAAGATTACGTCCATAACATTTACGACATACACCATTATGAGTAGCACATGTAAGTAAAGTACGAATTTCTACTTCTTTTACACCTGCGTTAACAATTTTTTCAGCAATTTGCTCAGTAACAAATGTTAACTTATCACAAATAACCTCTTTAGTTTCAGGGTTAATAACCTTTTTATTAGTAAATCTACCAACAATACGGTCATATAAGCTTTCAATTATTGCTCCTGTTTTATCATTAATAAAATCACGAACAACAACACCTTGATCAGTTCCACAATCATCTTCTCTAACAATAACATCCTGACTTACATCAACTAAACGACGAGTTAAATATCCAGAGTCAGCAGTCTTAAGAGCCGTATCGGCACTACCTTTACGAGCACCATGAGTAGATAGGAAGAATTCAGAAACACTTAATCCCTCTTTAAAAGAAGATAATACTGGAATTTCTACAGATTCTCCATTTGGTTTAGCCATCAAACCACGCATACCTGCAACTTGAGTAAAGTTAGAAATGTTACCACGAGCACCTGAATGCATCATCATAAATATTGGATTATCTAAATCGGCATTTGCTATTTGTTGCAATTCTTTTTGAACTTTATCTTTAGCATTATTCCATGTTTCAATTACTTTATCATATCTTTCTTGTTCAGTAATTAAACCACGTTTATATTGCTTATTAATTGTATCGACAATTTTTTGATGTTCCTTTACTATTTCATCTTTATTATCACATGGAATAATATCAGAAGCAGATACAGTAATTCCAGCTAATGTAGAATATTTAAAACCTAAATCCTTTAAATTATCCAAAAATATTGAAGTTTCAGTAGTTTTATAACGCTTAAATATTTGTGCAATAATTTTTTCTAGAATCTTTTTAGCAAAAGGTTTTACCAAAGGCATATTTGCTATTTCCTCAGTAATATTTTTACCTTTTTCTATAAAATATTTATTAGGAGTAATTGAATTAATATTTTCATCAGATGGTTCATTTATATAAGGAAATGAATCAGGTAATATTTCATTAAATTTAATTTTACCAACAGTTGTTACTAAATATTTACCATGTTGTTCACTCGTAAATAATTTATATTTAAATGAATCAACTGGGATTGCTACTCTTGTATGTAAATCAATTTCACGTCTTTCATAAGCCATCAAAGCTTCGTTTGTATTTTTAAATAATCGTCCTTCTCCTTCATGGCCAGCCTTTTCCATTGTTATGTAATAATTACCAAGAACCATATCCTGACTTGGTGTAACAATAGGATCTCCAGATTTTGGATGAAGTATATTATTAGCACCTAGCATAAGAAGTCTAGCTTCAGCTTGTGCTTCCTCTGATAAAGGTACATGCACAGCCATCTGATCACCATCGAAGTCTGCATTAAATGCAGTACATACAAGTGGATGTAAACGAATAGCCTTACCACCAATTAGAATAGGTTCAAAAGCTTGAATACCCAATCTATGTAAAGTAGGAGCACGGTTTAACATAACAGGATGTTCTTTAATAACTTCTTCAACAACATCCCAAACTACTGGATCTTGATTTTCAATTAAACGTTTAGCAGCCTTTATATTATGAGCAATATCCTTATCAACTAATCCATGTATAACGTGTGGTTTAAAAAGCTCAAGAGCCATTTCTTTTGGAAGACCACATTGATACATTTTAAGTGATGGACCAACAACAATAACACTACGTCCAGAATAATCAACACGTTTACCAAGTAAGTTTTGACGAAAACGTCCCTGTTTACCTTTTAACATACTAGAAAGTGATTTTAGTGGTCTATTTCCAGCACCTGTTACACTTCTACCGCGTCGACCATTATCAAACAATGCATCTACAGCTTCCTGAAGCATACGTTTTTCATTTTGGATAATTATTCCTGGGGCACCAAGGTCAATTAATTTTTTCAAACGATTATTACGGTTGATAACACGACGATACAAATCGTTCAAATCAGATGTAGCAAATCTTCCACCATCTAATTGAATCATTGGACGAAGTTCTGGAGGTATTACTGGAATACAATCCATAATCATCCATTCTGGCTTGTTACCTGATTTATAAAATGCATCTAAAACATCAATTCGTTTCAATAAACGAGTACGTTTTTGTCCTTGGGCATCTTCTAACTCTTTAGTAATTTCATCTATTTCAGCTTTTAAATCTACTTTTTTCAATAATTCTTTAATAGCTTCTGCTCCCATTCCTACTTTGAAACCATTCCCATATTTTTCATAATATGCACGATATTCTTTTTCAGAAAGGGTTTGTTTATTTTCAAGAGGTGCAATACCTTTATCAACTACAACATAGCTAACAAAATATAATACTTCTTCCAAATCTCTAGGACTCATATCAAGAACAAGCCCCATACGACTTGGTACACCTTTAAAAAACCAAATATGTGAAACTGGAGAAGCAAGTTCAATATGTCCCATTCTTTCACGTCTAACCTTGCTTCTAGTTACCTCAACACCACATCTGTCACAAACAATATTTTTATAACGAACTCTTTTATATTTTCCACACCCACATTCAAAATCTTTTGTAGGTCCAAATATTTTTTCACAAAATAATCCATCTCTTTCAGGACGAAGAGTACGATAATTAATAGTTTCTGGTTTCTTTACCTCACCATAAGACCATTCACGAATTTTTTCAGGAGATGCAATACCAATTTTTAATGCATCAAATTTATCTACTGATATCATTATTCAACATCTCCCTTCATTAAATCTTCTTCAAAGGCTTCTTCATCAAATTCCTCATCAAAGTCATCTTCATACTCTTCTTCATCAAATTCGTCATTTTCCTCTAACATATCATTTTCATTATTATTATCACTAGGAAGTGGTAAATCAATTTCATTACCATCATTCATTGCAAAATCATCTTTGCTTTCTTCCTCTTCAATTTGCTTAAGATCTAATTGTTTTCCTTCATCATCGATAATATTAATATCAAGACCCAAAGCTTGGAATTCTTTCATAAGTACTCTAAATGATTCAGGTACACCAGCTTGGTTAATTTCTTGGCCTTTAACAATAGATTCATATACTTTAACACGACCAAGTACATCATCTGATTTATAAGTTATTATTTCCTGTAAAGTATGTGCAGCACCATATGCATAAAGTGCCCATACTTCCATTTCTCCAAATCTTTGTCCACCAAATTGTGCTTTACCTCCTAAAGGTTGTTGTGTAACTAATGAATATGGTCCTGTAGAACGTGCATGTAATTTATCATCAACCATGTGATGCAATTTAATCATATACATAACACCAACAGCTATTCTGTTATCAAATGGATCTCCTGTACGACCATCATATAAAACAGTCTTTCCGTCTAAATCCATTCCAGCTTCCTTCATCATATCATGGATATCTTCTTCTTTTGCTCCATCAAATACTGGTGTAGCTACATGAACATTAAGTGTTTTAGCGGCCATACCTAAATGAATCTCTAAAATTTGTCCAAGATTCATACGGCTAGGTACACCTTGTGGATTTAACATAATATCAACTGGACGACCATCTGGTAAATATGGCATATCTTCTTGTGGAAGAATTAATGAAATAACACCTTTATTTCCATGACGACCTGACATTTTATCTCCGATTTGAATCTTACGTTTTTGTGCTATATATACACGAATTACTTTACTAACTCCTGCTGGTAATTCATCGTTATCTTTGCGTGAATAAATTTTAACATCATGTACAATTCCTTCACCACCATGTGGAACACGAAGAGATGTATCACGAACTTCACGTGTTTTTTCACCAAATATTGCATGTAATAGTTTTTCTTCAGAAGTAAGTTCAGCCATACCTTTTGGTGTAACTTTACCAACTAAAATATCTCCCTCTTTAACTTCTGTACCGATTATAACAATACCATTTTCATCTAAATTTTTACGGGCTTCATCACTAACATTAGGAATATCTCTTGTAATTTCTTCTGGTCCTAATTTAGTTTCACGACATTGCATTTCGTAATCTTCTATATGAATAGATGTATAAACATCATCTTTTACAAGATTTTCATTTAATATTACAGCATCTTCGTAGTTATAACCATTGAATGTCATAAAAGCAACTACTACATTTTTTCCAAGAGCAAGTTCACCATTATCCATACTAGGACCATCCGCTAAAACATGTCCTCGTTTTACTTCTTCACCAACACTTACACATGGTCTATGATGATAACATGAATCCTGGTTAGACTCTTCAAAGTTAGCAAGGTAATAAGTATCTTTTCCACCCTTGTTTTTAACTACTATTCTTTTTGCATCTACGTATTCAACAATACCATCAGCTTTTGCAACAATTGCAGCACCAGAATCCCTAGCAGCAATATACTCAACACCTGTTCCTACTAAAGGAGCTTCAGCTTTTAATAATGGAACTGATTGACGTTGCATGTTTGCTCCCATCAAAGCACGAGTAGCATCATCATGTTCCAAAAATGGAATACAACTAGTAGTAACAGCAACAACTTGTTGTGGAGATACATCAATATAATCAACCTGCTCAGGTTTTACTAATATATTATCTCCTCTAAAACGTGCAGTTACTTGAGTATCAATCATTTTATTATTATCATCAGTGGTAACAGTTGCTTGAGAAATAATAACATCATTTTCCTCATCAGCAGTTAAATAATCAACTTGATCTGTAATAATAGAATTATTAACTTTACGATAAGGTGTCATAATAAATCCATAATCATCTACCTTAGCATAACTAGCAAGGGATGTAATCAATCCAATATTAGGTCCTTCTGGAGACTCTATTGGACAAATTCTACCATAATGTGATGGATTAACGTCACGTACTTCCATTCCCGCTCTATCACGAGATAAACCACCTGGCCCCAATGCTGATAAACGTCTCTTATTAGTTAACTCTGAAATAGGATTAATTTGATCCATAAATTGAGAAAGCTGACTACTACCAAAAAATTCTTTCATAGCAGCAGTAACTGGTCTAATATTAATTAAAGTTTTTGGCGTTACTTCTTCCATTTCTTGTGTAGTCATTCTTTCACGAATAACTCTCTCCATCCTAGAAACACCTATTCTAAACTGATTTTGTAAAAGTTCACCAACTTGACGAATACGACGATTTCCCAAGTGATCAATTTCATCAAAATTTCCAACACCATCTAATAAATTTAAATAGTATGAAACAGATGCATAAACATCTGAAACAGTCAAACGCTTAACATCAATATTTTGATCATTTCCAAGAACAGAAATTTTTTCAGATTTTTTATTTGGATTAACAATTTTTACTTCTTGCACTTTATTGTAAGTATCAAGTTCATCATTAATTAATACTTCCTTAATACCATATCCATTATCCATAATTGGTTTTAAAATATCTAATACTTCTTTTGTTACTAAAGTACCTTTAGCTACAACAACTTCCCCATCAACTTTTATATCTTCAGCTAAAGTCTGATTTAATAATCTATCTAAAACATTTAATTTACGATTAAACTTATAACGACCAACTTTAGCCAAATCATACCTAAATTCATCGAAAAATCTAGTAATAATTTGATTTTTTGAAGAGTCCAAAGTTGCAGGCTCTCCTGGTCTTAATTTTTCGTAAATTTCAATTAAAGCTTCGTCTGTATTTTTAGTTGAATCTTTTAAAATAGTATTTTCAATATAAAAATTATTTCCAAATACATTTTTAATATCTTCATCACTGGACAAACCAAAAGCACGTAACAAAGTTGTCAATGTTACTTTTCTAGTTCTATCAATTCTTACATATAATACATCTCTTGCATCTGTTTCAAATTCAAGCCATGTACCACGAGTAGGAATAATTTGACTAGTAATCAATTCACGACCATTTTTATCAATATCACGATTAAAATAAACACTAGGACTTCTAACTAATTGAGATACGATTACACGTTCAGCACCATTAATTACAAAAGTTCCACTGTCAGTCATAATAGGCATATCACCTAAAAAAATCTCTTGTTCTTTTACTTCACCAGTATCATGATTAAATAAACGAACATCCACTTTTAAAGGTGCAGCATATGTTGTCTCACGGTCCTTACATTCTTTTATAGAAAATCTCGGTTCATCAAAATGATAATCACCAAATTCCAATGATAAAGTACCAGAGAAATTTTCTACGGGGAATAAATCTTCAAATACTTCCTTTATACCAGTGTTAACAAACCACTGATAAGACTTTGTTTGGATTTCTAGTAAATCCTTTAGTTCATAAGTGTTTTTAATTCTAGAAAAACTTCTTCTTTTACGATGGTCACCACAATTTATTATTTTATATGCCACGAATTTCACCCCTATACATTTTAATAATCAAAGAACATATTTATAAAAACTAATACGTTGCCAATTTATATTATTACCATACTTTTTACAACAAGTCAATCAAAATTGCAACGAATTATAAAAAAACCTTTGCTTTTTTCTAATATAGTAACATTATATATCTTTTCAAGGTCGTAAATCATCGATTTAGCACCTTGATCTTTACGAATAACTAAAAATAATTTACCACCATTCTTTAAATAATTTTTAGCACCCATAACAATTTCATAAACAATTTTTTTCCCCGCCCTAATAGGTGGATTAGTTATAATAACATCATATTTTTTATAATCTGGTATATTACTATAACAATTACTTTCAAAAATATTTACATTTTTTATCTTGTTAAATTTACTAGCAAGCAAAGCCAAGTGTAAAGCCCTCTTATTAATATCACACATATCAACCTTACTATTTGTTTCCTTAGCAATAAATAGACCAATAGGACCATAACCACAACCAATATCAAGAACATCCCCATAAATACCATCTAATGAAATAGTCTCTAATAATAATCTAGTACCAAAATCTATCTTATCTTTTGAAAAAACACCATTATCTAAGAAAAAAGTCATTTTACTATTTCTTATTATTGTATCGTACTTATGTATATTGCTAGGTAATTTATCATTATCAAAATATTGCCCCATAATCACCACCCTAACAAATTAAAAGAACTAACTATAAACAATATATAGTTAGTTCTCCTTTCGTACAAATATAATACTTAAAAATAAAAAATAAGTCAACACATTTTTCACTTTTTATCAAGTATGTAGACATTATTTTACACAAAAATTATAACAAAATTAATGATTCTTCTTATAATATCTAAAAAACCTAAAAGTAAATATCAGAAATTTTAATTATTCTTTAATATCTTTATATTAAAAGTAAAATTATTATCCATACAATATAAAAATATTAAAAATATATAAACTAAAAAAATTACACAAAAAGTGTAATTTTCAAAAAGTTTTTTTTTTATGATTATTTTACTTCAACAGTAGCTCCTGCTTCTTCAAGCTTAGCTTTGATATCATTTGCTTCGTCTTTAGAAATATTTTCTTTAATTACGCCATTGTTATCAACAATATCCTTAGATTCTTTTAATCCAAGACCAGTAATTTCACGAACTACTTTGATAACTCCAACTTTTCCTGCTCCTGCATCAGTTAAAGTAACTGTAACAGTTGCATTACTATCATCTTGGCTAGCTCCTCCTACTGGTGCAGCAGCAACTGCTACAGCACTTGGATCAACACCAAATTCTTCTTTCATTGCATCTACTAATTCCTTAATTTCTAAAAGACTCATTTCTTTTAAGCTTTCAATAAAGCTTTCTTTTGTTAATTTTGCCATTTTTATAATCCTCCTATTTAATTTCTTATTGTTCTTTTTGTTGTGAGTATAAATCTAAACAAATAGATAAATCTCTTGCAATACCAATCATACCACCAGCAAGCATTGTAAGTAGACCTTCTCTTGATGGAATTTTTGCAAGTTCAGATAATTGTTCTTTATCTGAGATATTTCCATCTACAATCCCTACTTTTAAAATTAATGCTGGATGCTCTTTAGCAAATTCTGATAAAACCTTGATTGGTGCTATTGAATCACTACCATATGCCATAGCACTTGGTCCATTTAATGATTCAGCTAAATCAATATTTAAATCAGAGAATGCACGTGCCATTAAAGTATTTTTGTATACTTTATAATCACTTCCTGTTTCTCTTAGCTTTCTTCTTAATGCTTTACTTGCATTATCAGTTAATCCACGATAGTCAAATAAAACAATACTAGAAGATTCATCAACAGTTGATTTAATTTCATCAATTACCTGTTGCTTAACAGCTAATATTTTTGCATTTGCCATTTTATTGCCTCCTTTTAATTTTTTTATTTAGGGATGCCACAAAAAAGTTTCAGACATGTGCCTGAAACTTGAGTCTTAAGATAAGTCCTCGGCAGGATTTATATTATACCTGCTGTCTATGGCACCAATAAATTAATTGTATTATATATCAACTATTACTATTTGTCAAAAGAATTTACAACAATTTTAATTCCTGGACCCATAGTACTAGCTATACTAACATTTTTTACATAGTCACCCTTTACTGTTGATGGTTTAACTTTCAATAAAGCAGCAACAAAAGCATCTAAATTTTCTTTTAATTGTTCTTCACTAAAAGAAGTCTTACCAATTATTCCATGTACATTTCCATAGCTATCAGTTCTATATTCAACACGACCTGCTTTTACTTCTTGAACAGCTTTTGCAACATCTACAGTTACAGTTCCAGTTTTAGGATTTGGCATTAAACCCTTAGGTCCTAAAACTCTACCTAATTTACCAAGAAGTGGCATCATATCTGGTGTTGCAATCATTACATCAAAATCAAACCAGTTTTCCTTTTCAATTTTTTGTAACATGTCAACATCACCAACATAGTCAGCACCTACTTCTTTTGCTTTAACTGCATTTTCTCCTTTTGCAATAACTAAAACTTTTTTAGTTTTACCTGTACCATGTGGTAATACGATTGCACCTCTCAATTGCTGATCAGCCTTTTTAGTATCAAGATTTAAACGAACAGCAACTTCAACTGTAGAGTCAAATTTACTAACAGAAGTATCTTTTACTAGTTTTACAGCTTCATCTTTAGTATATATCTTTCCTTTTTCTACTTTTTCTAAAGCTTGCAAATATTTTTTTCCTCTTTGTTTCACTTTAATTCCTCCTTATGTGGTTATAAACGGATAGTACTTAATGCGGACTCTTCCTCCCACATAGGTAATAAACCTATATGTATTTATGTATTAAATTATTATTAGTCCTCGATTTTAATACCCATATTACGTGCAGTACCAGCAACAATTTTCATTGCTTCTTCTACTGTGTAAGCATTTAAATCAGGTAACTTAGTTTCTGCAATTTCTCTTAATTGAGCTGTTGTAATTGTCCCAACTGTTTCATTAGAACCTTTAACAGCACCTTTAGCAATTTTTGCAGCCTTCATAAGTAAAAATGCAGCTGGTGGAGTTTTTACCACAAAATCAAATGTTCTATCATCATAAATAGAAATTTCTACTGGTAAAATATCACCCATATGTTCTCTAGTTGCATCATTATACTTAGTACAAAATTCTTGTAAATTAATTCCTGCTGGTCCTAAAACTGTTCCAACTGGTGGAGCTGGTGTAGCTTTACCTGCAGCAATCTGTAACTTAACCTTTTTTACAACTTCCTTTGCCACGAAAAACACCTCCTATAAAATTTTTATTTCGTTTTCGCGAGTGGTCCAAATAGCTAACTTTTCCGCATTGTTTTTAGTCAAAGACTAATTTCGTTTGCTTCCCACTTAATAATTTAATCTATATTAAAACAATATAGCCCCTACATAATAACATTAAACTTAAATAAAATCAAGATTTATTTTAAGTTTTTTTAGCATAATAGCATATTTACTAGAGATTAAGCTAGTTCTATTTGGTTCAAATCAACTTCAACAGAAGTTTCATTACCAAACAAATCAACTAATAACATAATTTTTTGATTTGGTGCATCAATTGATTCAATTTTACCAAACATACCAGCAAATGGTCCATCGATAATTTTAACATTAACACCAATCTCTAATTCTTTATCAACATCTAATCTACTAATTCCCATACTAGTCAAAATATTATCAACCTCATATGGTTGAAGAGGTGTAGGCTTAGCACCTTTTCCACTTGAACCAATAAATCCTGTTACACCTGGAGTATTACGAACAACATACCAAGCTTCATCACTCATAACCATTTCCACTAAAATATATCCAGGAAACATTTTCTGAATTTTTTGTTTTGTAACACCATTTTGGTTTACCTCAACAGTTTGTTCAGGCACAACAATTCTAAAAATATAATCTTGCATGTCCATAGATTCGGCACGCATTTCTAACTTTTCCTTTACCTTATTCTCATGACCAGAATAAGTATTAACTACATACCATTGCTTATCCATAAATTACACCCACATCTTTACAGCTGCAACTATTAAATTAATTATTGAAAAATATATTCCAAAAAATAATACAAAAGAAATTGTTGCAACAGAATACTTTAACATGTCCTTTTTATTTGGCCACTTTACTTTAGACATTTCCACACTAACATTATGAAAAAACTTAAAAAGGCCTTTTTTTCCTTTTGAAGGTTTCTTAGACTTTACTTTACCTTTTTTCTTATTAGCATCTTTCTTTTTAGAACCATCATCTTGTTTAACTTTTTTTACTTTCTTTAACTCCTCGTCAATATCTAGAACCTCTCTAGTTGACTTAACAACTTTTGCCATCTTTTACCCACCTTTTTTATCAAATAAAAAACACTTTTCTGTGTCACCATTAAAATAACACAAAAATATATATATGTCAACAAATTTAAAAACTTTATAGATGATACATCATAAAATTATTTAATTATACATAAAACACTAATTTAATTAGCTTTATCAATATAATCACAATAGTAATATATATTATCATTATCAAAAATCGATTTATAATAATCTCCCAAGTTTTACAGTTGCAATTTTTTATAAGCCTAATTTCACCTAGATTTT
>CANORV010000013.1 GCA_947569245.1 uncultured Mycoplasmatota bacterium
CCACTTCTCTTTTTTCATTAAAACCTTTTCTCCTATTCTTATTCCATTGTAACATTTAACAGCTTTAACTTGCAATCAAAAAATATCTAATATTAAATATTAGACATTTTTTTGTAAATAATCCTTTTTTATTTTTACAACTTAAAATATTATCAAAAACAAAGTAAATTACTTAAAAACTTTATTATATTCCATCACCTTATCTTTATCCATAAAATTACTTATAATACCTTTCAAAATATTATTGTTACGAAGGATTTTTTCTGTTATCTTACCACCAAGTAAATCATAATTAATTTCATTATATACTAGTTCTTCATTAAGTCTTTTAGCTTTAAAAACATCCCCTTCTTTTATTAAAGCACTATAAACCAAATAATCACGACTTCTAAATCGACCTATAAAACTACATGGCAAAATAACAACAGGTTTTTCTTCTATTTCCATGTTAAACTGCTCGATAGATTCTAAAAAAGAACTACAAACATCCGGATAATTTTTAACAACATATCTAAAGTTTTTATTTATAACGCTATCACTAACTAATAAGAACTCAAAATAATCATGATATAACTCGTAAGAAATATCATCATCCAAAAACATAAACATCATTGAAAATTCATTATCAATAGGTGGTGCCATTTTCTTTACATTACCATCTAAATTGCAAATAAATCGATTGTTTTCATAATGAAAATTTTCGTTTCTAGTAAGAAGACTAATTAAAAAGTTTCTTGCTAAAGACTCCTTCAAATCTTCCCTTTTACTAAAAAAACTTGATTCAAAAATAGGAATATAATCATAAAATTCCATACAATAATTATCGTAATTTTTAATATTTACACCTACATTATCTGATTGATTTATGTTAAAACACTCATAAAGACTTTTATCAATCTCAAAATCTTTCAAATAATTTTCTACTAAATTACCAATATTACGATATTTCTTTTCACTCTCAGTAATTCCCTCACAAATAGCAAGTTCATAAAGAGGCATATTGCTATCAAAATATTTCTTTATATAATAACTCCAAAAAAATTCACTATAACAAAAAAATGGTGTTGCAAAAGGCTTTGTATATGATAACGGTTTAAATATATAATCATTATTATTTACTTCATAAATAGGAAAAAATTTAGTGCTAGGTGGATTACTATTTGCTTTAATATCAAGTAAACCTTTCCTATTATTATAAAATAAATTTATTTTATAATTAAAATCAAAATCTTTCATTATCTTTTCTCCCAACATATAAAACTAAAACTACTGACTATCAGTAGTTTTAATCTAATTAACTATTTATCTGGCTCATAACTTCAGCAGCAAAATCTTCCTGCTTTTTCTCTATTCCTTCTCCAACTTCATAACGAACCATTTCTTTTACGCTACAATTATTATTAGAAGCATATTGCTCAACAGTTTCCTTATTTTCAGCTTTAATAAATATTTGATCTAATAAACAAACTTCTTGATAATATTTATTAACTTTACCAACAAGAATATTAGCTATTCTATCCTTTGGCTTTCCTTCATTTATAAGTTGTTCTGTCATGATTTCTTTTTCACGTTCTAATACATCACTAGGAACCAAATCACTAGATAAATATTCTGGATGCATTGCTGCAACATGCATTGCTATATCTTTAGCTACTTCTTCATTAGTTCCATCTAACAATACCAATACGCCAATTTTACCACCCATATGAGAATAAGCACCAAATACTTGACTATCTGTTTTTTCTAAAACTGTAAATCTTCTAAAACTAATCTTTTCTCCAATTTTAGCAATAATATTAACTAATGCTTCACTTAATAAAACACCATCCATAGAAAGATTTAAAGCACTTTCCATATCATCAGTTTTAACATTACTATTAATAATAACCTCTGCTAATTTGTCAACAAAATTAACAAATTCTTCATTTTTAGCAACGAAATCAGTTTCAGAATTAACTTCCAAAATAACAGCTTTATCACCCTTAACAAGTATCTTAGTAATTCCCTCAGCTGCAATACGTGATTCTTTCTTAGCAGCCTTAGCCATTCCTTTTTCCCTTAGCCAGTCAATTGCTTTATCCATGTTTCCTTCACATGCTTGAAGTGCATTTTTGCAATCCATCATACCAGCACCAGTTTTTTCTCTTAACTCTTTTACATCACTAGCACTATACATAAATATCCTCCTAATTTTTTTATTTATTTAAAGCTTCAATCAATTCAGCCTTTTTCATAGTTGTATAACCTTCAAGTCCTTTTTCTTTAGCAACTTCTTTCAATTCAGCAACTGTCATTTTACTATAATCAACTGCTTCCTTACTACTTTCTTTTACTTCCTCATTTACTTTATTTAAAACTTCTTCTTTTTTAACTTCTTCTTGTACTTGAGGCTTAGCTTCGAAGTTTTTTGACTTTTTATCGTGATTTTTCTTATCATCTTCTGAAACATAGTCAATTACTTCATTTCCATTAACCTCTGCTATTGCATTAGTCAAAACACCAATCATTAATTTTACTGATCTAACAGCATCATCATTTCCTGGAATAACATAATCAACCATATCTGGATCACAATTTGTATCAACTACACCAAATACTGGAATACCTAAAATTCTAGCTTCTTTGATAGCTATTTCTTCTTTACGAGGATCAACTATAATTAAAGCTTCAGGCATTTTTTTCATATCACGAATACCACGAAGATATTTGTTTAACTTTTCATATTCCTTCTTAATCTTGATAACTTCTTTCTTAGGAAGTACTTCAAAAGTTCCCTCTTTTTCCATGTTTTCTATTTCTTCAAGACGTCTAACACGTGATTTAATTGTTCTAAAATTAGTTAAAGTTCCCCCTAACCATCTTTCATTAACAAAGAACATATTAGTTCTAAGTGCACATTCTTCTGCTGCTTCTTGTGCCTGCTTTTTAGTTCCTACAAATAAGAACTTTCCACCATCTTCAGCAATCTTTTTTAAAGCAGCATATGCTTCTTCAATCTTTTTAACTGTTTTTTGTAAATCGATAATATAAATATCATCACGAGTTGTGAAGATATACTCCTTCATCTTTGGATTCCATCTTCTTTTTTGGTGTCCGAAATGTACACCTGCTTCTAATAAGTAATTCATTGAAACTACTGTCATATTCTAAATTCTCCTTTTCGTTATTTCATCTATTAGTTTCTAAAACATACCACCATTTGGCACTAGGTATATCAATCTACTAATATGTCTATTTTTATTTATTTAAAGCCTCAACTAATTCAGCTTTTTTCATAGTAGTATAACCTTCAAGTCCTTTTTCCTTAGCAACTTCTTTTAACTCAGCAACTGTCATTTTACTATAATCAACTGCTTCTTTACTACTTACTTTTTCTTCCTTTTTAATCTCTTTTTTTACTTCTTTTTTAACTTCAACTTTAGCTTTAGTAATTTTTCCATTTTTTCCATCTTTACTTACCTTAACTAATTCACTGAAAGCTTTAGGATCATTAATAGCTATTTCTGATAACATCTTTCTATTGATTTCAACTCCAGCCTTATTTAACCCTTCAATAAAGCGTGAATAACTAATATCATTTTCACGACATGCAGCATTTATTCTTGTAATCCATAATTTTCTAAATTCTCTCTTTTTTTGTTTTCTATCTCTATATGCATATTGTCCTGAATGCATTAATTGTTCTTTTGCTGTTTTATATAATCTATGTTTACTTCCAAAATAACCTTTAGCTTGTTTTAATACTTTTTTATGACGAGCCTTTGTAACAGCCCCATTCTTAACTCTTGGCATTTTTAATTCCTCCTTCTACATCTACTAGATTAAATTCTTTAATCTATTTCTATCAGCTTTTGATAAATTTGAACCTTTTCTTTTTTTTCTGTTTAAACTAGCAGGTTTATCTCCTGTATTATGACGACTACCAGGATGTCCTATTGTTACAGTTCCACTTTTTCTAACATTAAATACTTTTTTTGTACCTTTGTGAGTCTTAATTTTTGGCATAAACTTTTCCTCCTTAATTATTTTTCCTTTTTTGGTGCTAATAACATTGTCATTATCTTACCTTCTAATTTACAAGAAGCCTCAACAATTGCAATATCTTCTACTCTTGCAGCAAATTTTTCTAAAACCTCACGTCCAAGTTCTGGATGAGCCATTTGTCTACCTTTAAAACGAATAGATAACTTTACCTTATCACCTTTTTCTAAATACTTCTTAGCATTTCGAAGTTTTGTTTCAAAATCTCCAATATCTATAACCGGTGATAAACGAAATTCCTTAACTTCCTGACTATTCATCTTTTGTTTTTTCAAAGATTCTTTCTCTTTCTTACTCTTCTCATAACGATATTTATTATAATCCATTACCTTACATACAGGCGGATTACCATTAGGATTCATAAGAACTAAATCCAATCCAGCGTAATTAGCTAGTGTTAAAGCATCTTTTAATGGTTTTACACCAACTTGCTCTCCATTAGGTCCAATTACTAGAACTTCATTTGCTCTAATTTGTTCATTGATAAACAAACTATTCTTATCCTTTGCTATAAAAAACACCTCCACATTAATGATAAAAAGGTAGACTCTAACGAATCCACCTTTTTATCTATGCACAAAATATAAGATAATATCAAATAGATATTAATCAAAGAGAGGCCGATAAACCCAAAGCCACAAACGGCAATCAGGTGGATTTCTAAATCACTTTCCTTTTTTTCAATACATCCTAATTATACATATATAAATTATCTTTGTCAAGCTTTTATTTAACTTTTTTTTACTAACCAACATAAATTTTTACATTCTAATATTTTAAAAGCCTTTTATTTCTTGTTTCTTATCTCATCACTAAGAATTTCTATAAATTCTTTAATAGTTACAAAAACAGTTTCTTCACTACCATGCCTTCTAAAACTTATCTGATTATCATCTCTTTCTTTATCACCCAAAATAACTGTATAAGGAATCTTTCTCATTTGAGAATTTCTCATTTTATAGCCAACCTTCTCTTCTCTTGAATCTACTTCTACTCTTATACCTTCCTTACGTAATAAATCTAATATTTTATTAGCATAATCCAAGTGATAATCATTACTTACTGGAATAATATTAACTTGAGTTGGTGAAAGCCATAATGGAAAAGCTCCTTTTGTTTCCTCTATTAAGTAAGCCATAAAACGATCAATACTTCCTAATATTGCCCTATGAATAACAACCGGACGAACCTTTTCCCCACGTTCATCAATATAAGTCAAATCAAATCTTTCTGGTAAAGAAAAATCTAACTGACATGTAGATAAAGTCAAATCATGTCCTATTGCTGTTTTTATTTGAACATCCAACTTTGGACCATAAAATGCTGCTTCTCCTTCTGCTTCATAATAATCAAAACCTAACTCATCAAGTACATTTCGAAGCTCAGCTTCTGCTTTCTCCCACATTTCATCATTATCTATATATTTATCTTTATCATTTTTATCTCTAAGTGACAAACGAAACTTATATTCAGTAATATTAAAATCCTTATAAACATCTAAAATCAACTTAACAACACTTTTAAATTCAGACTTTATTTGATCAGGTCTAACAAATAAATGGGCATCATTCTGACAAAATGTTCTTGCTCTTTCTAACCCACAAACAGCACCACTTGCTTCATATCTATAATCATGTGCAAGTTCTCCAATACGAATTGGTAAATCACGATAAGAATGCATCTTATTTTTAAACATTACCATATGATGCGGACAATTCATAGGCCTTAAAACTAACTCTTCATTATCCATTTTCATCATTGGAAACATATCTTCTTTATAATGATCCCAATGTCCACTTGTCTTATACAAATCTACACTACCAAGTGATGGTGTATATACATGATAATAACCTAGACTAACCTCTTTATCAGCAATATATCTTTCTAACTCTCGTCTTACTATTGCCCCATTTGGAAGCCACATTGGAAGTCCTTGTCCAACTAGTTCACTCGTCATGAATAATTCCAAATCTTTTCCAAGCTTACGATGGTCTCTTCCTTTAGCATCTTCAAGTAATGCCAAATGATTTAAAAGCTCTTCCTCTGTATCAAAGCAAACACCATATACTCTTTGTAATACTTTATTTTTAGAATCCCCCTTAAAATAAGCTCCACTAACTTTAAGTAATTTAAAATACTTTATTTCTTTAGTACTATCTACATGTGGTCCACGACATAAATCTGTAAAATCCCCCTGTTGATAACATGATATAATATCATTATCATTCATATTTGAAATTAAATCAATTTTATAAGGGTCATCTTTAAACATTTCTAAAGCATCATTTTTAGATAATTCTTTTCTAACGATTTTCTTATTATCTTTACTGCACTTTTTCATTTCCTTTTCAATATCTAAAAGATCAGCTTCTGTTATAACCTCATCTCCTAAATCAATATCATAATAAAACCCTTCTTCAATAACTGGTCCAACCCAAAATTTTGCATCCTTATATATATGTTTAATTGCTTGTGCTAATAAATGTGCACAACTGTGATTCAATATACTTAGTCTTTCATTCTCTTTTATATTTTGCATAATTTTTCCCTCTTTCTTCATCAAATCTTTCTAAAAATGCCTTTTGATAACTTCTTGCAAGTTCACATGAATAATTTCTTATCAAAGAATTTTTACTGTAATTTGCAAGATCTACGATATCATCAAGACAAAAATCATCAATAACATCTAATATACTATTAGCTACTATTAAATCATCAAAATTACATGTTCTATAAACAAAAACCTTTTGCAATGCCAAATAATTACTATCTTTACTTTTTCTAAGTCTTTTAACAATATCATGTAAAAGGAGTCCCTCTTTTTTATATCTATCTATTAATGCTACCTTAATAAACTGAATATCATTTTCTAATTTTTCAATAACAAAAGTATAAGAACTAATACCCTTTCCTTGCCTCAATTCTTCCTCTCTCATTTCTTTATAAATAAGAAGTTTCTTATTAAGTTGCTCATCAATTGAACATAAGGCATTAATAGAATACTCTTTTAATCCAAAAAATATCATAAATCACTTCCTCATTACACAAAAAAGCACCCCTCATAAAAGGAGTGCTTATTACACGGTACCATCCAAAATTTAACTTAATTCAAATAACGGTCTAAAACCGGAAACCTATTAAGGTCCAACTAAAGAGTAGTAACTAAAACACATAAATATCTATTTTTCACCATCTATAGACTCTCTATAAATTATATTGCCATAGCCATGTCTCTCATCATAGTTTTTATAAAATTTTAAAAACATAAATTTATCATATCACTTTTTATAATTTTGTCAATACCGTTTTGTTAAATATAATCACTAGTCTTTTTTTAATTTAACTAGTCGTTTTCCAAGTTCATAATAATTTGAGAAGTCTTCAATCGGTTTTCTTCTTTTATTAATATAATTTGCTTCTCTATTAAGTAACTCTTCAATATAATATGCTTCTTTATCTGTTGGCTTTCCAAGTAAAAACTTTCTTATTGCAATATGATTTAAATTATCTTCCATTCTTCGAAGTGGTGATGTCACATGTGAATAATGACTAAGTCCCAACCCAAAATGTCCCTCGTTTAAAGTACTAAGATAGGCTCTAGGATACATAGATTGCAAAACATTAAAATGTTTTTCAAATCTTAATACATCATCTTCTTCCTTAAATAATTGACGAATATTTGAAATTTCCAAAGCTTCTTCTTGATTTACCTTATGATTTCGATAAATAAACGGATAATTATTTTTATTCATACAAACAGCAGCTTGATAATTAGCTATTAACATAGCTAGTTCTACTACCTTTTTCGATTTAGTAAATACCAAGCCCTTCTTTTTATCATTTGTACTACGATATAATTTTCGATAAAAATCTTCGATTTTAAGTCTCTTATCTAAAATTTCACTAACTATTTCAAGTTCTTCTAATGTTTTTGCTAATAAATAATCATCTGGTTTATTCACCAAATATGAATTAACATTATCATATGTTAAATTTTTATTAACTTTTAAGCTTTTTTCAAAAACACTAAAATTAACGACATCACATGTACTTGGTTCTATTTCTAAATAAAATAGCATTGCTAAATTATATTTATCAGCACTTAAAGACAAAGTTTGTTTAGAAACAATGTCTGGATACATTGAAATAGTTCTATCTGATAAATAAATAGATGTTGTTCTTTTCTTTGCCTCATCAAAAATAAGATTAGTATCTTCAATTATTCTAGTTGGGTTAGCTATATGAACTCCAAGTAAATAATTACCATTATCGAGCTTTTTAACACTTAAAGCATCATCTATCTCATAAGCATCATCACCATCGATTGTAATAACAAATTCTTCTTTATCATTTTTTTCTAAACAATTAATGGCACTATCAAATCTACTCATAATTCTTTTAGCTTCTTTATTAATTACAATAGGAAAATTACTTCTAATACCATATTTATATAGTAAATCTTCATATAAAAAACTATTTGAAACTTCTTTTCTTTCAAGATTTTCCTTAAGCAAATCAAGCCAAAAAACTAATGATTCTTGATTAATTTTTTTATTAGAAAAATCAGTATTATCTAAAATGTATTCAATATTCTTGATTGTTTCTCTCTCATATAAATAATCAATATATAACTCTTTACTAGTTAAGAATAATGCTAAAATACTATCATAATATATAATTTCATCATTACTTAGATTATCTTTTACTGATACTGAATATAAGAATGCTGATTCTATATAATTATCAACAACTCTAGAAAATAAACTTTTACCTTCTTCATCAACTAAGTTAACAATATAAGGAAATCGTTTAATAGCATCTTCTATCATAACAGGATTTTTTAATTTAAAAATTAAAAATTCCATCAAACTATATTTATTTCCATGATATTCTGTTAAATAATCATAGTTTAAAGCAAGTGTTAAAGCTTCAATATTATCAATTGTATCCTTTAAAAAATTTGAAACCTCTCTATCATTTTCTTTCTCTATCTCAATTCTTTCCCTCAAAAAATAATGAATAGCATTAATTCCCGAAATAATCTCTTTACTATCATGATTTTTTAATTTTAACAAAGTATCAGGAATAATTTTAAAAATTCTAGATAAGTAATTATAATCTTCATTTCTATCATAGTTTCTAATTTTATATTCTAACAGTTCAATTAATAAATCAATTTTTTTGACATCTTTATACTCTTCTAGATTTTCTCCACGTTTTAATTTATCATCAATAACAATTAACTCATTTCTCATAAAAATTTACCTGGCCCTTCTATTTTTACTCTTAAGAGAAAACTCAACTGTCAATTCTTTAATTCTTTCGATAATACGCCTTGCTTTAACTTTTTCAACGCCATTATTAGTTGCAGAAAGATGTTCTTCTAATTGTTCTAAATTTAAATTTGATGTAAAAAAGGTTGGAAGTTCTTCATCCATTCTATATTGTAAAATACTTCCTAAAATTTCATCCCTAGCCCAAGCAGTTAAATTTTCAGCACCGATATCATCAATTAATAAAAGAGGTGCTGTTTTAACACTATAATACATTTCTTTATAATCACTATCAAAGGCTTCCTTTAAACTTCTTAAAAATTCTGGAAAATAAACAATAACACTTCGGACATTCTTTTTAGCATATTCATTAAAAAAAGCCGATATCATGTAACTTTTACCTGTTCCAAAATTCCCATATAAATATATTCCCTTAGGACTCATCTTATTTTTATAAGCATCCTGAAATGTTTTAAAATATTTTATAACCTCTAACCGATTATCATCATCTGTATGAATATTTTTTATCGATGCTTCTTTAAGCTTTTTAGGAACTGAAAATAATAAAACATTTTCTTTATATTTATTATCTTGAATATTTTTTTGCATATATGAACAGGAAACATATTCAAAATTTAAAGTGTTTTTGTATCTTTTAGGAGTAAGAACAAATCCCTTCATTTTATTTTTGCAACATAAAAGTGTCTTACATGATGAACAATTATCGAATTCTACCATAGCATCTTCTAAAGTTGATGTATATTTCATAAGTATATCATCAGGAATATTAAGAATTTTAACATAATTTCTAAACTTACTATTATTTAAAGATTCCTGATAGCTTGATTTTAAATCAAAAATATTTTGATCAGTCATTTTTACAACATTTTTTATATCCATCATAAAGCTCACCATCCTTTCTATATTGTAGTTTATTTACATATTTTTATCAACATAAAACTTTAAAAAATAAAAATATTATGTTAAAATTATTTTAATACAAACTAAAGGGTTGGTGATATTAGTTTATGTATGATAGAAGAATAAAAAGAAATTATATTATTTTACTAATTATCGGAATTGTCTTACTTTTTTTATCAACTACTAAAACAGTTCGTTTTTTTATTGATAAAGTCCGTGTTGAAAAAATCATGGAAAAAGTAAATAATGACGTTACAATTATTGAAATTAAAAATGATATAAAAAATGTAACCCCTGTCAATCCTCCTAAAGAAGAAGAAAAAGAAGAAGAACAAGAGCCAAATGATTATTGGGATTATATGAAAATTCCTCTAATGAGTGTTAATTTCAATGAATTATTAAGAAAAAATAAAGATACTGTTGGCTGGTTAAAACTAGAAGGAACAAACATCAATTACCCAGTTGTTCAAACTGATAATAACGATTACTATTTAAATCATGCTTTTAATGGTTACAAAAACTATGCTGGATGGGTTTTCATGGATTATAGAAATAATGCTGTTGATTTTGATAAAAACACAATCATCTATGGCCATGGTAGAATAGATGGAACAATGTTTGGTTCTTTAAAAAATATTGTAAAAAATAATTGGTACGAAAACACAGATAATTATGTTTTAAAATTTTCAACTCCAACAGAAAACACTTTATGGCAAGTTTTTAGTGTTTATACTATAGAAAAAGAAAGTTATTATATAACAACAGAATTTAAAACAGATGATGAATATTTAGAATTTATAAATACCTTATCAAATAGAAGTATTTATAAGTTTAATGCAACTCTTAATAAAGATGATAAAATAATTACCTTATCAACCTGTTTTCAAGATAACAAACATAGAGTTGTTCTTCATGCTAAAATGATAAAAAAAGAAATCAGATAATTAAACCGTTAGAAATAATTTCTAGCGGTTTAATTTTAGTTGATAATCAGTCTGCTATTTTCCCATCCCACGATGAGTCTGTTGGTCTATTTGCTAAACAATTAGCATACATACCATAAATTTTCTCAGTTATTTTGCATATAAAATTATCTCCATAAATAATATTCAGCAAATTTTTACAGTTAGAAAACATACTTCCTATATTTATTACATTTCTTGTATCAAAACTACCAAGATTAAGACTTTCTAAACGACTACAATTTGAAAACATAGATGACATATCCTTTACTCTATTTGTGTTAAATGATTCCAAATTTATACTTTTTAAGCTACTACAATGAAGAAACATACTTGCCATATTTGTTACTTGTCCTGTATTAAAATTACTTAAGTCAAGACTCTCTAAACTACTACAACTACCAAACATACTAGACATATTTATTACTCTACTCGTATCAAAGTTACTTATATCTAAATCTATTAACCGACTACAAGCAGCAAACATATAATCCATATATTTTACTTGACTCGTATCAAAATTACTTAAATCAAGACTTTCTAAACTGCTACAATTAAAAAACATATAACTCATATTTGCTACTTCACTCGTATCAAAATATTCTAATCCTTCAATACTAGTCAATTTTGAAAAACGACTAAATAAATATAGACTATCTATATTAGCAAAAATTTTATTTCTTGCTTGAATATGTACTGTATATGTCGTATTATCATCATTTGCTAATAAATGAGCAATAACCCCCTTATTCTGATTTTCCGAAATATCAAAACTTTCAGTTGCATTTACCATATCATGAATGGTATTTTCAAAAACTATTTTTGTAATAGATGATTTATATTTCCATATTTCTGTATCTTGGCTCCAGGATACTTTTTTCAATACCGCTTTTGAATCGGCTATTTTTATATGATTAAAACTTTCCTGTTTTATATTTAAATTCCACAAAGCATAACTAGTTCTAGTTACCATCAAAAATAAAAGAAAATTTACTAATACTAAAAATCCAATTATAAAAATTACTATCTTTTTATTTGTAAAGTACCCCCCTAGAATGGAGCTTATACCCAAATATAACTAAAATAATAAAAGATTGTTCTAACCAAATGATAAAGTTTAAAATTATTTTTTATATTCTTAAGAAAAACACTTTATTTTTAAACTTTAATTAGGCCTATGACATCATAGCCATTTTCTTCAATGTATTTTTAATTTTGCAAAGTTGATCTTTGGTTAGTTCATTATAAAAGGGATGATTTCGTAATTTTGAATAATGTTTCAAAAAGACAACTTTTAAATTTCCAAAATCTGACTTATATATCACATTGATTTTATACTTATCAACTTCATTCGAAACTCTAGTTGTATATATTGTTTTATTACTATTCAATCTTTTTATATAATCATCATATTCGTTTTTTGGAAAACTAATATATTCTTGCATAAATGTACACCTCCAACTATTATTCTTTGTTATTCACATTAATAGCATTTATAAATTCTATAATATATTTGCTATTGGCATTCTTTTTATTAAAAGCTATTCCTATTTGTCTTGTTGGTATTTGATATTCTATATTTAATTCAAATAGTTCTCCAGTCTCTATTTCTTTCAAAATATGATTTTTATTTATGAATCCAATTCCTAACCCTGCTTTGACAAATGCCAAAACTAAGTCATAACTTTCTAATTCGTAACTATTATTTAATAATATTTTATTTTTTTTACATATAGAATTTAAAAATTTTCTTGATGATGACACATCAGATTGTAAAACTAACGGAAGATTGGTTAATTCTTTAATACTAATTTTTTTTCCTTTTAAATCATTATAGAAATTTGAATTAGCAACAAATATATCCTGTGTAGTTTCAATAATCGTATAATCTAAATTTTCATCCATTTGTACAGGCATATTGAATAATACTAAATCTAATATATTATCACGTAATTTATTTAAAAGTTCTGAAGTAATCCCTCTAATTATTTCTATTTTTACATTTGGATATTTTTCTTTAAAAACTTTAAATCCTATTAAGGCATTATGCTTTAATAAGGTAGTACCTCCACCAATTCTAATCGTTTTAACTTCTTTAGAATCAAATTCAACTAACAATCTTTTACAATTGTTTAAACACTCTATACTATTTTTTATGTTTTGAAATAATTCTTCTCCTAAATTAGTTAATTCCATACCTCTTGATGTTCTATAAAATAAAGTTGCATCTAGTTCGCTTTCTAATTTTTTTATCGTTTGTGTTATTGCTGGTTGTGAAATAAGCAATATTTCAGATGCTTTAGTAATATTTTTAGTTTTAGCAACGTAGTAAAAAACTTTATATAACTCATAATTTATATTTTCCATGGTATAATCACTCCTTATATCAGATATTAAATATTTGCATTTCAATTATATCACTTTGTGGCGTATAATGCAATCAGAGGAGGGATAATATGTTAATTACAATAACAGGTGCATCAGGAAGTGGAAAAAGTTCTATTTCTGAATACTTGTGCTCATTAGGCAAAAATATTGTTCATTTAAATATTGATACAGTTGGTCATGAAGTATTGGATCTGCCTGAAATAAAAAAAATCATTTCTACAAAATTTCATTTAAAAATAGAAAACGATAAGATAAATAGAAAAGAATTAGGTGATTTAATTTTCAATAACCATCAGAATATGAAGCAATTATCAGATATTACTTGGTCATCTATGGAGGGCTTAATCGATAATTTTATAGCAGAAAACAAAAATAAAATAATAATTCTCGATTGGATACTTATTCCAAAAACAAAATATTTTAACATTTCAAATATAAATATTTTAGTACAGGCGGATTTTAACACGAGAATGAAAAGAGCAACCAGAAGAGATGAAATAGATGAAAATGCCTTTAGAAAAAGAGAACAAGCAACATTAGATTTTACTAGAAATGATTTCGATTACATTATAGAAAATTATGATATTAAACAAACTAGAAAAGAAGTGAAAAAAATTTATGATGAGAGTATTATACCCAGGTAGTTTTGATCCTATAACAAAGGGACATATGAACATTGTTGACCAAGCAACGCTACTTTTTGATGAAGTGATTATTGCTGTTTTACAAAATCCAATAAAAAAAATTTCATTTTTTACATTGGAAGAACGATTAGAAATATTAAATAAGCTATATTATAATAACACTAAAATTAAAATAATAGCTAGCAATAATACTGCAACTGATTTAGCATTAGAATACAAATGCAAAGCAATAATTAGAGGACTCAGAAGCATAAAAGATTTTGAATACGAAAAACAACTTGCAGAGATAAACAAGGATATTAGTGATGATCAAGTAAATACCATATGCTTATTTGCTGAGGCAAAATTACAAACTGTATCATCAAGTGTTGTTAAGGAGATATTCTATTTAAATAAAAGTATTTCAAAGTATGTAGATCCTATAGTAGAAGAAAAAATGATAAAAAAAGGAGAAAATAATAAATGATTTTAAAAATATTGGGTAGTGTTTCACCATACCCAAAAGCAGACAATAATTGTGTGGGATATTTAATTTATGATACCGATAGTAAACAAAAAATTTTATTAGATTGTGGTAATGGTATAACTAGATTAATGAGCTTCCCAAATGATTTAGAAAATTTAACTATTATAATAAGTCATTTACATAAAGATCACTATGCTGATTTAAGTGCCATTGCATATGCTAGTTATGTCTACCATAATTTAGGTCTTTTAAATAGTAAAATCAAAGTTTATATTCCAAATAGTAAAGATTTAGAAGATTATCATTATTTGATAAATTATGGTACAGAACACTATATGAATTTTTATGTATATTCTGAAAAAACAAGATTAAATATTAATGACATAAATATTTCTTTTTACAAAGCACAACACAATATAAAAACTTTTGCTATGAATATAATTAAAGAAAACGTAAAAATATCCTATTCAGCAGATACAGGATATACTGAAAATATATCATCATTTTTTCAGAATGCTAATATATTAATATGTGAATCAAGTTTTTTAAAACATCAAAAAAATGGCAATATAAATCATTTAAGTGCCGAAGAAGCCGCAACAATTGCAAAAAAAAGTAATGCTAAAAAATTAATTTTAAGTCATTTTTGGCCAGAAATTGATAAATCAAATTATTTGAATGAAGCAAAAAATATGTTTGAAAATGTTGATGTAGCATTAGAAAATAAAGAATATATTTTAAAGAATTATATATGTAAAAAAAGATGAAAGGAATATTGTTTTTTGCTATTGTTTCTCTTTTTTTGTTGCAAATTTATTTAAAAATTATCTTTTTCACTATTTCCATTATTAATTTTATTTGGTGACTCATTACTAATTTTATAGTAATTTTTTTAAACCCTATTTATAACCTCCAAAATTGAATCGATTTAGGTTCTTAATTTATTGTAAATAATTTTGTAAAAAGTTAAATTTTAATTGCAACAGGATATGGGAATGCACCACGAAACAATAAATGTCTTATAATATAAGGAGTTCTACTTCATATAGGTGCACCAACAACCATTTTTGCACTTGCAAAAACAACTATTTTTCCATTATTTATAGTTGATATTTCTTGAACATATTACTATCTTTCTTATTTTATAAGACTTTTATCCCAACTATTTTTCAACTATTTAGATATTTTTCTATATTTTGGGTATAAGCTCCATTCGCCCCACCATAGGCAATTTTTCATTTTATTACTCATTATACTCACTCCATTTTTATCTTCTATTTAATTAATCCTTTATAATACTTCCAAGAAAGCACCTTAAATACTAACTTTGTAATCATCTCTTCATCCAAATCACCGTCATTAACACTTTTTATTATTTCGTTAAAAGCATCTTGATAATTTGAACATAGAATAATGTTGTTACCAGCTTGAATTGCTTTTGTATAATTTTTTTCTATATCTTTAGCAGCATCCATATCTAAATCATCAGTTATAGCAATCCCTGTAAAATGTAAATCATTAAACAAAAGATCATGTACTGGTTTGGAAAGGGATGCTGGTGATGTTTTATCAATAGCAGATACAATATTATGTGCTATCATAACAGCTTCTGCTTTATTTTCAATTCCTATTTTAAATGGAACTAAATGTTTATTTTGTAACTCTTCCATGCTAGTCTCATCTGTTGAAGAAGAACTATGAGTATCGGCATTATTACCATAACCAGGAAAATGTTTTAATGAATACGATACTCCACTTCCCTTACTGGCATTAATAACAACAGAAGCAAATAAACCAGTAACTTCAGGTGTTTGTCCCAAAGTTCTTGGATAAATATAAGATGTTTCTGAAGCTATATCGACAACTAGTACAAAATTCATATTTAATCCTAAATTATTCAACAATGAACTTTTCTTAATTGTATCTTCCTTTATTGCATCCATTCCACCCTGTTGATATATTTCCATAGGTGCTTTAAAAGCTTCACTTGCCAAATTAGGATTACTACTAACTCTTACTACCTTACCTCCCTCTTCATCAACAGCTGTAATTAAAGCAATATCGGAACTATTTTGTAAATTATTTATCATCTCTTTAACTTCTTCTTCAGTTTTTCCATTAAAATCAACTGCATAAAAAGTAGTACCACCAATATGATAATTTTTTACTGCATCACTAAGTGTCGTTGATGCATTATCTTACAACAAGTAATTGTCCCACTTTTTCTTCTAAACTCATAGTTTGAACCATTTGATAAGCTTGTTCATAATAATCCTTAAAAATCCCATTATCTTGATAACTTTCTGGAATATTAATAGTTGATGTTTCTATCTCATTTAAAGCAAGTATTGTTATTTTACTAGAAAATTTGGCATTCATAACTCCATCCATAGCTAGAGTATCTTTATCTAGCCAAATTCTTAAACTAAATGAAGTACTATCATTACCAGATAACGTACCTTTATACAATTTATAAGCACTACTAGAATTATCAATCACTTTATTTTCCGTCACATAACTGTCCAACAATTTATCATGAAACACTTGATTTTTACCATTCATCAAACAAATTTTAATATAATCATCATCTAATATTTTATCACCAACAGTTACATTTTCTAAATTTATAACATAGGTTGCTTGTTTACTACAATTATTAGAAACAGTAAAATTGTAAGAAGTCAAACCACTAGCATCATTATCATCAAGAGGTGACGCATTAACTAAATTAATTGCATCACTATCACTTTGCAAAGTTAATTTTAAACATCCACTTGTTATAACATTAGTATCAGTTTGCTGTAACGTTATCTGCTACAGTGAAAAACTAGTACCAATTGCTACAATTAATAATAATAAAGTAAAAATTAAAAATATTCTCTTCTTTTTCTGCTTATTATAAATCTTTTTAATATCCATAAAGAAACCTCCATACTATAAATAAAATTATAACAAAAAGTAAATTATCATACAATCAAAAATCAAAAATTATAAATTATATAATTTACATTTATATTGTAAACTATCAAAAAAAAGAACTTCGTTCATTCCAAAGTTCTTTTACAATAATCTCACTTTTATTTAGAAATCTCTTTTTAATTTTCTACTAGCAATGTAAATTGCACCAACAGCTAAAGCTGCAACTGTTAATGTCAATGTCATTTCACCTTGTCCTGTAGCAGTTGATGGATTTTCTGGATTAGGTGCAGGATTATTTGTACTAGTAATAACTAATTTATAATGACATGTTGTAGATGTATATGGATCTACTACTGTAAAAATATGTGATCCATCTTTTAAATAATCTGAACTTGTATTATCTTCATGAACAGTAGATGCTACATAATGAGCTAATTGTCCAGTTCTTCCAGCAAGTAAAGTAGTTCCTTCAAAACTTAAAACTTTTGTATGTTTTTGAGTAGAACCATCACTAGCTGTATCTTTATATTCAACACCGATAAAACCGAATCTACTAACACTGATATCATCACCACTAGCAATTTCATTACCATCAAAGCTTATAACTTTTGCACCGGTTGCTCCTTTAACTAATACAACACCACGTCCTGCTGTTACATAACCTATAACAACATTGGTTCCATCAGCACCCTCAATTGGAGTATTATAGAACAATTCTCCTTGTCCTGTAACTAAATAATATTTACCATTACTTTTAATTGCAAAGTAAACTTCACCATCTAATTCTCCTAAAACAATAACATCTGCAACTGTTTGTCCTGGAGTAGCAGTACCACTTCCACTAATAGGATTTCCTGTAATTGAAGTTGCCAATTTACTCATAGGTATATTAAAAGTATCTCCTGTATTTGATTTTATATCAATACTAGCTCCATCTTGTCCAACTGTTGTTGTATATGTTTTTCCACCTGCAACTGGTAGTGTTGGAAAAGCAGGTTGTGTAGTATCAGAATATGGATTAGCAACTAAAGTTGCTTGACCATCCCAAGTTATTTTATAGTAATTATCTGCTCCATATTCTTTACCATAAAAATACTCTGTTGAATTATCTTTATTATCAATCCAAGAAATATTTTTATCACCTAATAATAATTTTTCTTCTTTAACCGTTTTATTTAATGATTCTAAATCACTAAGTGCATTTACTGGTATTGCCATAAACACAGTAAATATAAATATTAATAAACATGCTGTAACTTTTTTAAATACATTTTTCATTTTTTTCCTCCTTACGACATTTTGTCTTTTCTTTCTATTTACAATTAAATTGTATCATATTGTTGTAAAGAGTCAATTAATTATTCGAAAATTGTTGTAAATTGTATGTAAATGTGTGTAAATATACTTATGAGTGATTATAATCATTATATTAATTTACTTATATTTTACATAGTATTAATCAAAATATCACTTAAATAATAACATATACATTTTGGCACCAAATACTTGTAAAAGAGGATTTCTATAAATAAAATGATTATTTTTTGACTCGACAGCTTTAACAATTTTTTTAACAATACTATCAGTATAAGTAAGTTCTAATAAATTAAAAACAGATTGTTCAAACTCAATTATTGAATCATATCTACTAGCTAAATCAGATAAATTACATAAGCCCTTAGCACTATCTAACATAACGTCATTAAATCCAGTCTTATATAAACCTGGTTCAATTAATTTTATTTTAATTGGAACTTTAAGAAGTAACAACTCTCGTCTTAAAGCAGTCATCATCGTTAATAAAGCCGCCTTAGTTGATGAATAACTACCTAAAAATGGAATAGGGATTAATCCAGCAAGACTTGACATAGTAACAATAGTGCCAGATTTTTTTGAATTTACAAAAGATTTCATTACCTCTTTAGTAAGTTCTAGTGTTGCAAAAAAGTTAACTTCAAAGTTTTTTCTTATTTCTGATACATCAAGATGAAGTAAAGATCCACCTACTCCAATAGCAGCATTGTTAACTAAACAATCAATATCTAAATCTTTAACTTTTAATAAATCTTCACTCTTAGTAATATCAATTACAATTACTTCTATATTGGAAAGATTATACATCTTAATTTTTTCTTTAGTCGGTCTAACTTGCACACTTTTATGAACAGCAAGATATATATGATGCTTATTCTTACTTAAGGCAAGTCTAACAGCTGTATCAAAACCAATTCCACTACTTCCACCTGTTATTAAAATTTTCATACTATAATCACCCATTATTATTATGAAAATTATTTATTTCTTTATACAAAAAGGAATAAAATAAACAAAACTTATTTTATTCCTCTTATAATAAACGATACACCTTTTTTATTATTTTTAATAAAAATATCATAACCTAATAATTTAAGCGTCTTTTTAACAATTGATAATCCAAGTCCAAACTGTCCTTTAATTCCCTTTCTAAATGGTACAAATATTCCTTCTAATAAATCCTCATCAATATTAGGTCCATCATTATAAAAAATAATTTCTTTTTTCTTAACAGTTACTTTTATTTCCGTATCAGCATATCTTATAAAATTAGCTAAAATATTATCAGAAACTGTTTCCCATGCATCAAAGCTTCCTTGGTAAACCGGATTTTTTTCAACTGAAACATTAAACTTTATATCTTTTCTTTGTATCTTGAATTTTTCGACACTTGCCATTATTGGTTCAGATACATTTACCTTAGAAATTTCAATAACCTTTAAATCTTTTATATAATCAAGCTTATTTAAATATAATAATGAATGAACCTTTTGTTCTAATTTATTTGCTTGTTCATTTATAACTAAAAGGGCATTCTTTTCATCAATTGCACCATCAGATACAGCTTCAATATACGATTTTATAACAGTAAGTGGTGTTTTAAAATCATGTGAAATATTTTGATACATTTGATTGCGGTATTCTTCTTGATTTTTTAAAGAAACTCTCATATCCTCAATGGCAAATTCTAATGACCTTATTTCATCATCATTAGAATTATCGACATTATGATTATAATCATTGTCATCTATATGGTCTATTTTATTTTTTAATTTTTCAATACGTCTTACAACATTACTACACCATACACATATTATCAAAGTAGTAACTAACATCGTAATAAGGATTATAGGAAAAAAATGTTTTGTAGCATTCTCTGTTGCATCAACAATATAACTATCATTAGTTATAGCAATTTTCTTTATATAGTTTTCCCTACTTTGATAATAATAATACTCTTTTCCTGAAAGCAAAAATTTACCATATTTAGCATCAATCTTTTCAATCACCCTGTTAATATCATCAACTGATATAATATCATAAAAATTTTCACTTACTTGAGCAATATCATTATATACATAAATATATGCAATTTCAGTAGTTATTTTATTAGTACCAATATCCTGATCAATAAAATCAAGTGGTTGCTGTAAATACTCATATAAACTTCTTTCTAATAAGGGCTTTAATTTGTTTGGTAAAAGAATCCCAATTGATATCATAAAAACGCCAAAAACTATTGTAATAATGGAAAGAAGTTGTCTACTTAATCTACTTTTAATATGTCTCATGATAATCTATAACCGAATCCATAAATTGTACTGATATTTAATTCTGGCATTTTTCTTCTTAATCTTCTAACTAAATCATCAACTGCTCTATCACTTCCAAAATAATCTTCACCCCAAACAAGATTCAATATATCATCTCTAGAAAAACTTTTTCCTAAATTTGTAACAAGTAAAATAAGTAAATCAAATTCAAGTGTCGTAAGTTTGATTTCCTCCTTATTATCATGAACCAAACGCCTTTCTTGATCAATAACATATTTATCATACTCTAATCTCTTAGAAACTTCTTTTTTATAAACTCTTTTTATAATATTATTAACTCGTAAAACAAGTTCCTTAGAAGAATATGGTTTAGTTATATAATCATCACTTCCAAGCTCTAACCCAACAATCTTGTCTAAATCCTGATCTCTAGCTGATGTAAATATAACTGGAACTACTTCATCAGATCTCCTTATAGCTTTAATAATATCGTAACCATTAACATCATCAGATAACATTATATCAAGAATCCAAATATGAACTTTATCTCTTCCAATATATTCAATAGCATCACTTCCACGACTAAATTGGATAACATTATATCCTGCCTTTTCCAAATACATTTTAACTAAATTAGATAAATCTAATTCATCTTCTACCAAACAAACATTGTACATCTAAATCACCTACATTCAGTATAACATCATTTTAAATCTTTTTCTACATATCAAAAATTTTTTATTAACTTATAAACCTCACTTCCTTTCACATTTTTAGTATACTTATAAATTAACGACAAATTTTAAAATATTTATGGGAAAATGTGAAAATTAAAATAATCTATAAAAATTGTTACCTCGTTATATTTTATTAATTAAAAAAATAGAGATTAAAAAACCTCTATTATCTTACAACACTATCAAGTTTTACACTTACTAATTTACTTACACCTGATTCCTGCATAGTAATACCATATAAAGTATTAGCATATTCCATTGTTTTCTTTTTGTGAGTAATTAATAAAAACTGTGTTTTTGATTTATAATGATCTAAATATTTACCAAAATTATCTACATTAGCTTCATCAAGTGCAGCTTCTACCTCATCAAATAAACAAAATGGAACTGTTCTAACATTAAGTATTGCAAATAACAATGAAATTGCTGTAAGAGTCTTTTCACCACCTGATAGCAAAGAAATAGTTGTGAGTTTCTTACCAGGAGGACTTGCAATAATTTCAATACCCGTTTCCAAAAGATTATCAGGTTCTGTTAATTTAAGAGTTGCTTTCCCACCATTAAAGAGCTTTCTAAATACATCTTCAAACTCTTTAGCAATAAGTTTAAACGTCTTACTAAACTCTTCTTCCATAACACTATCCATCTCTTTTATTATCTCAAGTAGTGTATCTTTTGCCCTTAATAAATCCTCTTTTTGACCATTTAAAAAATTATATCTAGTACTTACTCTTTCATATTCCTCAATTGAAGCAATATTTACCATTCCAATTTTTTTAATGTTAGATTTATATAATGCTACTTTGCTTCTAGCCTCTTCTACATCAAGTTCCAAATTATAATTTTCTTTAGCCTTTTCAAAAGTAAGTTCGTAATCTTCACTCAATGTATTTAAGTACCCATCTAGTTTAACATCCATTTTACTAACTGAAATTTCACGTTCTTTCAACTCTTTTTCAAGCATATGTAATCTAGAATTATTAAGTTTATACTTAGCTTCTAATTCTTCTATTGTTTGTTTTAAAGTATCTCTTTCTTTAGTACTTGTTTTAATTGCAAACTCTATTTCATTTTTCTCTTTTTGTACATCATAAAACTCTTTTATGATTCTTTCTTCTTCTTTAGATAAAGATGAATCAACTACATGCTCTAAACTATTTATATCACTATTTAATCCGTCTAATTCTTCTCTTTTACTATTAAAACGTTCTACTTTTTCTCTAAGAGACTCCTGTAATGCCATCAAATTACCCTTATCATTGTATAAAATATCTTCCATTTTAGTTATTTCTTTTGCTATTGTTTCTAAAACAGTATCTATTTCTTTAATTACTTCTAAGTTATCTTCCTGTTTTCTTTTTAATTTTTCAAGTTCATACTTTTCTGTAATTATACTTTTAACAAGATTAACACTTCCACCAGTAATAGAACCACCAACATTAATAACATCTCCGTCAAGTGTTACAATTCTATATCTCTCATGGATTTTTTTACTTATTCTATTAGCAGCATCCAAATCTGTTACAACGATAACATTTCCAAGCTGATTTGCAATGATATTTTTATATTCACTATCATATGTGACCAAATTATTGAAAGTATCAATAAAACCTGGTTCATTTCTTAAAATATTCATCACTTCATTATCAACATATCTTGCTTTTATAACATTTAAGGGATAAAATGTACATCTTCCTAGATGATTATCTTTTAAGTAATTAATAGCATTTTTGGCAACAATTTCTGTATCTACAACAATATATTGTCTACTAGCTGAAAGTATAACTTCAAGTGCTTTAGAAAACTTAATATCTGTATCAATTAAATTACCAATACAATTATGAACTCCAACTAATCTCGGATTATTAATAACTGCCTTTACACTAGAAGGAAGATTTCCACCATTAGCTATTTGTTGTTCTAAAATACTGATTTTATTTTCTTCAAAGGCTTTTTCTCTTAGTTTATACTGATATTCCTTTTCTTTATTATTGCCTCTAACTTTCAATTCAGTAAGGGCTTGTTCACTAGTAAAAATTTTCTTTTTCTTTTCTTCAAAATTTGACCTATCATCATTAATTTCTTTTTCTAAAATATAAATTTCATTTTCAAGACGTAATTTATTTTCTTTTAAAGATGCTATTTCATCATGAACCTTCTGATCTCTGGCATCGTATTTACTACGTTCTTTTAATATCTTTTTTTCACCATTAATTTTTTCCTCTTGTTTTGTAACTTCCAAGAGTTTAGATTGTAATTCATTAAGGGCCTTTTCCACTTTTAAAAGGTTCATTTTATTAGTATCAAGTATAGCCTCACCACCACTATGACTCGTTGAAAGACTTAAGATTTCTTCTTCGAGAGATGTAATTTTATTTTTAGTATTTTGATATTCAAAGTTAATTGTTTCTATTTCATAAGCTAAAAGTCCAACTTCGATGTTTTCTAACTGTTTCTTATTATCTAGATATATTTTGGCCTTTTCACTTTGTTCTTTTAATGGTTCAATTGAAACACTTAACTCATTTATAATATCATCTACTCTATCTAAGTTACTATTAGTTCTATCTAATTTTCTAATGGCTTCTTCTTTACGTTTTTTATATTTCAACACTTCAGCTGCTTCTTCAAAAATGACACGTCTATCATACGGAGAATTACTAAGTATTTTTTGAACTTCACCCTGAGAAATAATATTAAATGATTCTTTCCCAATACCACTATCCATAAATAAATCTGTTATATCTTTTAAACGACATTTATCTCCATTTAAAAAGTATTCATTTTCACCAGTTCGATAAACTCTTCTTTTTACAGAAACTTCACTAAAAGGAATATTTAAGTAACTATCAGAGTTATCAAATATTAATTCGACACTTGCAACATTAAGAGGATTTCTACTTTTACTACCGGAAAAAATAACATCAGTCATATTTCCATCACCTCTAAGTGATTTTACAGACTGTTCTCCTAAAACCCAACGAACAGCATCGACAACATTACTTTTTCCACTCCCATTTGGTCCAACAATACAAGTAATATTATCATCTAAAGTTATATTAAGTTTATCAGCAAAAGATTTAAATCCTGTTGCATTAATTTCTTTCAAATACATATCAATCACCTTACTACTGTAATTAATTATACTATAACAAGGTTTGATAAACAAGGAAAGTTTATTAAAATTATAAAATCTCATTTAAAATGTAAATGAAACAAAAAAAGAAGTAACCACTAAGTTACCTCGAAAACTAATTATACTATTCCGCTCCATGATGCATGGATAGGTTTATTTGAAGGACAACTAGAAAACATATCATTAACACTGGCTTCATTTGCATAAATAAAATTTTGCCCATAAGTTATATTTACTAGATTTGTACAATCACGAAACATATAATCCATATTTGTTACTTGTTCTGTATTAAAGCTACTTAAATCAAGACTTGTTAATCTGCTACAATTGGAAAACATACTTCCCATATTTGTTACTTGTTCTGTATTAAAGCTACTTAAATCAAGACTTGTTAATCTGCTACAATTGGAAAACATACTTCCCATATTTGCTACATTACTTGTATTAAAATTACTTACATCTAAATTTGTTAAACTTCTACAGTCTGAAAACATTCTTGCCATATTTGTTACATTACTTGTATCAAAGCTACTTAAATCAAGACTTATTAAACTTCTGCACCCATCAAACATACTATACATTGTTGTTACTTGACTTGTATCAAAGTTACTTAAATTAAGACTTGTTAATCTACTGCAGTTAAAAAACATCTTTGACATGCTTGTTACTTTACTTGTATTAAAGTTACTTATATCTACTGAATTTGGATAAAATTGATAAAACATATATGACATATCTGTAACTAAAGAAGTATCCAAGTTTTCTATGCCTTCGAATTCAATAGGCTGTATCTCTCCAAACAATTCTTCATAAGTAAAATAATACGAACCAATTGGATTTACTTTTATCTTACCATCAGCCTGAATATATAACGTATGAGTATCTCCTTCGTTATCTTTTACATAATATGCCATAACTGATTCATCTTGTCCCTCACTAAAATCAACTATCTCTACAGCATCAGTATGTAGATTTAATGACTTCTCATATATAATCTTAGAAAGACTATATTTTTGGTTTTGTGTATAAGTAAGATTATGAAATTCATACATACCAGCACCTAAATAACTTGACTGTTTATCAATTTTTATCATAACATTCTTCATATCAATTGGTGGAGTATATGTTGCAGTTACTGTTATTTTACCACTCCAAATTGCATTCATTACTGAATCAACTGCTTCCGTATCTTCATCTAACCATAGTCTTAAACTAAACTGCTTCTTTTCTTTATTTTCTAGTGTTCCCTGATATAGTTTATAAGCACTAGTTGCATCTGTTATTACTTTTTCTTCGTTTATATGTTTTGCAAGTAATTTATCTAAAAATAACTGGTCTGTATTACTAATCAAATGAGCCTTAACATGATTATCTGCAAGAATCTTATCTTTAGTTGAAGCTGCAATTGTTTCTAAATTAATTACATAATTAGTATCTACTGCACATATATTTTCCAAAGTAAATGTATATGGTAATAACGTCTTACCATCAGTATCACTTATTGGTGTTACATTTTCTAAATTTATTGCATCAGTTTCTTCAGTTAAAGTTAGTTTCAAACATCCTGTTGTTATAACATTCGTATCTGTTTGCTGTAACACAACTTGCCATAAAGCATAACTTACTCCAACAACAGCTATTATTAAAAGTACAATTAAAGATAAAACTATTGTCTTTTTATTATAAAATATTCTTCTTAAAACAGTTATTTTTTCTTTTTTTACACTCATTATATGCTACACTCCCATACTCTATTTATAATACAAATTATAACAAACTTTAAATATTAACACAAGCATTAAAATATAAGTATTTTTTCCTTTGTAAGCTTTTTTTGAAAAAATAAGATTAAAATAAAAAAA
>CANORV010000014.1 GCA_947569245.1 uncultured Mycoplasmatota bacterium
GAAATATGGAAATATAAATCATCTATTACCAAAATTATTTTTGAAAATAAAATTCATGATATAGAAAATGTAAGTGAAAGTTTTGATATATCAGAAGCCAAAAATGAGACAGTAATAGCTCATATGGTATTAAATGATGATACTTCAACCTATACAGTATATATTCAAGGAAATGAAAAAGTAATAGCAAATGAGAATAGTTCGAACTTGTTTTATTCTTTTTCGAAATTAACAAGTATCGAGGGATTAGAGTACTTTGATACAAGTCAAGTAACAACAATGTCATCTATGTTTAATGGATGTAGAAGTTTAACCAGTCTTGATTTAAGTAATTTTAATACAAGTAAGGTAACCGATATGTCTGGTATGTTTTCTAATTGTAGCAGTTTAGTAAGCCTCGATTTAAGTAGCTTTAATACAAGTAAAGTAACAAACATGTCATCTATGTTTTCTAATTGTAGCAGTTTAGTAAGCCTCGATTTAAGTAATTTTGATACAAGTGGCGTAACAACAATGTCACTTATGTTTAATGGATGTAATAGATTAACAAGTCTCGATTTAAGTAATTTTGATACAAGTCAAGTAACAACAATGAGAAATATGTTTGATGGATGTAGTAGATTAACAAACTTAGATGTAAGTAATTTTGATACAAGCAAGGTAACAACTATGTATGGTATGTTTTCCGGATGTAGTGGATTAACAAGTCTAGATTTAAGTAGTTTTAATACAAGTGGCGTAACAACAATGGAATCTATGTTTTCTGATTGTAACGGATTAACAAATTTAGATTTAAGAAACTTTGATACTAGTAATGTTACTAGTATGCAAAGAATGTTTTATAACTGTAGTAGTTTAACCAGCCTTAATTTAAGTAACTTTAATAAAAGTAAAGTAACAACAATGGAATCTATGTTTCAATTTTGTAACAGTTTAACCAGTCTTGATTTAAGTAATTTCGATACAAGTTCAACAACAAATATGATTTTTATGTTTTATGAATGTAGCAATTTAACAACAACTATTTCCATATCAAATCCTAACATTACTTCATATATAAATATGTTTGTCGAAGCTGCAACTAATGATGGTGCCTTGATAAAAGTAAACTACACCACAGAAACCAGTGATTTAGTAGACCAAATGATAGCAACTAAATCATCAAACTCAAATGTCATAAAGGGAGAACTTATTTCTTGATAGAAAATATCAAATAAGCCATTATTTAACTAGTATATATGGTAATAAAAAATAAAACTATTGACTATAATATCAAAATTGAATAAAAATAAAATCATACTAGTTTAAATACTAAAATTACAAAGAAAAAACTAACTATAATAAAATGATGTATTAGAAACTATTAATGAACTGTCCAACTTTTAGGGTTCAGTTTATTATCTCAAGTCTAAACATCATTTTTTAATTAATATGTATATTTTATACATTATTTAAAACTATACCAATGGTATACATGAAAAAGATAAATATTGTTATATAATTAAGCTGAGGTGAATAAAGTGAATCAAGAAAATATCGGAAAATTTATTCAAGATTTAAGAAAAGAATATAATTTAACACAACAAGAACTTGCTGATAAACTAGAAATAACTGATAAAGCTGTATCAAAATGGGAAAATGGTAGATGTCTTCCTGATGTATATTTTTTAAACCAATTAGCAAAGATATTTCATGTTACAGTAGAAGAACTATTAAAAGGAGAAAGAAACTATAAAAAGAAACAAATAGATAACAATAATAGAAAAAAAGTATTAGAAGTAAAGAACTTATCAAAATCCTTTGCAAAAAGTAAAGTTTTAGATAATATAAACCTAGAAATATATGAACAAGATATCATCGGACTTATCGGACCAAATGGAGCAGGTAAAACAACCCTAATTAAAACAATTTTAAATCTATATAAATATGACTCAGGAAGTGTTTCAGTTTGTGGTTATGATACTAAAACAAACTTAGAAGAAGCCCTATCAAAAATTGGTTGTATCATTGAAAAACCAGATATGTATGATAATATAACTGGTAGAAAAAACTTAAAAATAGTATCACTTATTAATAATATTAAAGATAAAGAATACATTAACGAAATGATTAAATTTGTAAATCTAGAAACTAGAATTGATGACTATGTAAAAAAATATTCACTTGGAATGAAACAAAGATTAGCAATCTGTAGTGCTTTAATCAAAAAGCCAAATTTATTAATATTAGATGAACCTACTAATGACTTGATCCAAAAGGTATAAAAGAATTAAGAATCATGCTAAAAGAAATAAGTGCCAAATACAAAATGAGTATATTAATTAGTAGCCATATTTTATCAGAAATAGAAAACATTTGTGATAGAGTAATAATTATCGATAATGGTAAAATAGTAAGTAACTTTGGAATAGAAGAAGTTAAATATAAAAATATTAGTTTAGAAGATGAATACTTTAAAAAAACAGAAAAGTTTGAAAGTGGTGAAGAACATGAAAATATTTAATTTACTAAGAAGTGAATTTATTAAAAATTACACATTAAAAAGATTTATCATTATTACTTTAATTCTTATTGTATCATCACTTTTTTTAGTAAACATTAATAACCAAGAAAAAGATTATAATACAGTTAAACATAGTATTGACTCTTTTTCAAATCTTTTAGAAAATAAAATAAATCAAGAAAATAAAACGTTTACAACATATTATTCTATTGAATATGATAAGGCATATATAAAATATATGTCCAAGCTAATAGACAAAAATATAAAATATAATAAGGATTTTAGAATCGAACTAATCAACAATGACTTAATTCCTTTAATAATGAAAAATTATCTAATTACCAAAATGGAACAAAATAGTAATGATGAATACATTATATCATCTTGTATAAGTAACGATATTAGTGATGAATCTAGTAATACCCCAAAAAAAGTAATTAATGATTTATGTAATAATTATACTAAAGAAGAAAGAAAAGCTTTATCTGATTTAAATAATAAGAAAATAAAAGAGTTGGAAAATCTACTTAATCTTGACAGCTATTATCTTTACTTAGAATATCAAATAAAAGAGGGACAAATTAAAGAAGATGAATTTACAAAAATCTTAATTTCCAATAAAGAAAAAAGAAGTGATAGTCCTCAAGTACTTAATTACTTACAATATAAAAGAATAGAAGAAACTATCAACATGAATATTATGTCTAAGAATGAGTATATTAAGTCAGGTGAAAAAATAAGTGAATATAAAATATATGAGAACTATGCTAAAACATTAAAAAATAAAGCAATAAGTAATAAGGAAATTCTTTTATATAGTACTAAAAATAATATAAAACATGATTTAAACTATAGTTATTTTGAAAATATAGAAGATGCTATTTTATATCAAAATACCAAAAGTAAAGTAAATGAGGTTTTTCACTTATCTGTTATAATTAGTTTAATTATATGTATTTCAAGTGGAAAAATAGTAAGTGGTGAGCATAGTAAAAAAACTATAAAAAATATCATTACAGCACCAGTAAAAAGATGGAAAATACTTTTAAGTAAATTTATTTATATGATATTAGATGCTTACTTAATTTGGTTTCTAGGACTTTTAATTATAACAATTATAGCTGGTCTAAAATATGGCTTTAGTGATTTACTAACACCAAAACTTATCTATCATGAAACATCAGTAATAGAAGTTAACTACTTTTTATATTTGATTAAGGATATTTTTATAGCAAGTATTCCTTTGATTGCTTTTATATCTGTTATTTTCTTTTTATCAGTTGTGTCCCTTAATACTTCACTAACAGTTGGTATTACATCAGGCCTTGCAACACTATCAATTTGTTTATGGCTTATGTCTGTAACAGGAAATATTACTTCTATTATATATACACCATTTTGGTACTTAGACATAGGCTTTATCTTAAATAACTCAACACGTTATATCGAGTCATTAAGAAATGTTTCTTATAGTATACCACTTGGAATATTAGTTTCAATAGTTTGGACTATTATACTTTATACTATAAGTAATATTGTTTATATAAAAAGAGATATAAAAAATTAATTATTAGAAAGTCAAATAATCTAGTAAATATCCTTGATTTTTGCTATACTTATAATAGGTGATGGTAATGAAAAGGATATTTACTTTTATGTTTTTTTTAGCTATTTTAGCTATTATTTATCAGTTTGGAGTTAATTTTTTTAAAAATGGACATGATTTATCTTATGATTTAGTAGAGAATAATGTTGAATTTAAAGTAAGAGAAATCTATGATAAAGATGAAAATGGTTATTACACTATAACTTTAGAAAATGATAATTATCATTTTGTATATGAAGTAAAAGATTCTTTTAACAAACGAAAAAAGATTATTGAGAAATTAGAAATAGTCGAAGAAAATAATACTATGTGTATTTATCCAGTCTATTTAAATAATACAACTAGTAGTAATATAACATGTAGTAAAAAGGATGATAATGCAATTTATTCCTATTCATATTATAAGGATAATGAAGTGTTACAAAAATTAGTAGAAAATTTAAAAAGTAAGAAATACACTAATGATTCTTGGAAAGAAGAAAGTAAAATAGAAACTCAAGATGGTATTGTTACTTTATATAAAGAAAATTTTATGAAGGATGATTTTGTTTTATTATGGTTATACAAGAGTTTATATATAGTAGAAAAAGATAGAGCTTATTATTTAGACTTATTTGATGAAGATATTTATGAAAATAAAGCAGCTGCTCTAGTTGGTTATAATTACTATATTCCAAAATATAATGAAGATACAATTAGAGACTTTGCATCTTATTATAGAATAAATATTAAAAGACGAGAAAAGTATGAGATATCTTTTACTGATTTTTTATCTAAAAACGCTTATATAAATGCTGTTATTGATGACAAAATTTATGTTACAGATCCAAAAAATTTAATTCAATATGAAATAAATACTGATAATAATAAGGCTAGAAAGATTGGAGATACTACTTTAAATGCTCAATATTATGATGGTACTTGGCATGATAGAAATATAAATGATTTTAAAGATAATCAAATAAAGTTTACTAAAGATTATTCAAAAATAGAAAACTTAAATAAGTATAAATATAATAATATTTATGAAACAAATAATTATTACTATTTAGATAATAATGGAGAAATATCAAAAGTTTATAAAAAAGATTTAAGTAAAAGAGTAGTATTATTTAAATTAGATGGAATAAAAAGTGTTCAAACAGCTAAAGATACTATATATTTTATAATTGATGATACATGTTTTTATTATCATGAAAATTTTGGTATAAGAAGAATACTTAAAAGAAATGAATTAAAGTATAATTATGATAATATCTATGCTGTATATAAGAACTCATAAAAGATAATACTTGGAATATACTTTTTATGAAGGAGGAGTTATGGAAAAGTATATTGTACAAGAAGGGGATAATATTATCACTATTGCTAGAAAGTTTGGAGTTAGAATAATTGATATTATTAACGCCAATTCTTCTATTGATGTAACTTATTTACAGCCTGGGTTAGAATTAAATATTCCTGTACCGAATTATACAGATAATATGGATGAAAGGTTTGATCTTCATACAGTAAAAAAAGGTGATAATTTATATCAAATAGCTAAAATGCATAATATAAATGTCGATGATTTGGCAGCAATTAATGGTCTTAAAAAGGATGAATATTTACATATAAATCAAAAAATTATGGTTCCTAAAGAAGGAGTTATGATTTACATTACTAAAGAAAAGGACACCCTAAAGAATGTTTCTAATAAGTTAGGAGTTAGTTCTGATGAATTAGTAAGTTCAAATGAAATATTCTTACTTCCAGAGCAGATGATAGTATATAAAAAGAATACGTAATATATTAAAAATAAAAAGTATGGAACAATTAGATAGTAGTTTCATACTTTTTATATTTTTAATAAGAAATTAATAATATATTGCTTATATAAAATATTGCAAATTAAGAAATCAACTTGTATAATTAATCTGAGGTAATTAAGTATGGAAGAAAATATTTTAAAAGATTTAATTTTGGAAGTAGCAAATACAAGTAAGGAAAATAATTGTTATTCACTTCTTATTAATGAAGATATCTGGAATAACGAACTTTTTGTTTTATATACCAAGAATAAACCAGGTCTAGCTAATTATTATCCAGATAAAAAGGAAAAGATTTTATTAGATAATAAATCGATTAAAGAAATTATTGATAAGTTAAGAGAAATGGATTTAACTTATAATGATGTTTTATTTATTGATAGTATAAAAGAAGAAGATTATGTTTTACTTAATTTATATATTAAGGAGTTTACAACTTTAAGTTCGATTGTAAAAAATAGTGGGGACAATTCTAAAATGACAAAACTTCTAAAAAATGCGGCAGCTAGTATTTTAGAAAAAATAGAAAATAGTAATGGAAATGAGAAAATTATCATTGATAAATATACTAGACTTTTACTTCTTGCTAATTCCATAAAGGATGAAGAAGAAATTTTAAATAAAGCAAGTCAAAAAAATATCGAAATAGTGTATCAATAATACTTTAAATAATTTGTAATTTTTAATAATAATTAATTTTCTTTTTAATATAATTTACTATGGTGATGATATGAAAGTGAATTGGAAAAAAATAAGTTTTAAAAAGGAAGATTTAATTATTATTGGTTGTATTATTGGTTTATTATTCTCTGTAACAGCATTTAATTTTTTACAGAAAGATAAAAGTAATTTTACCAAAGAAGAATCTAAGAAGATATCTGGAACAGTTATGAAATATAGTAATGATGAAATAACTATTCAAGATGATAGTTCTATTATTTATACTTTTTCTACTAAAGGAAAAGATATATCAGTAGGAGATTATATAACAGTAGAGTATACTGGTATATTAAATAAGAATAATGATAAGCAAGATTGTAAAATAATTGGTTACCAGGTGTCTCGTGATATGGATGATGATGTAATAACAAATAGAAGTAGTTTTTCAGGTAATGATTTGTTTGCAAACTTTTATACTTTAGCTTCTAATAAATTAAAGAAAATGACTTTAGATGAGAAAATAGGTCAAACATTATTAGTAAGATATCCAGATACAAATCAATTGGAAGCTTTAAAAAAGTATCATTTTGCTGGTTTTGTCTTTTTTGAAAAAGATTTTAAAGATAAAAGTAAAAAAGAAGTAAAAGATATGATTAACCTTCTTCAAAAAAATGCTAATATTTCTCTTTTAACAGCAGTAGATGAAGAGGGAGGCAAGGTTGTAAGGGTTAGTAGTAATCAAAATTTAGCACCAGAAAAGTTCTTATCTCCTAGTGAGTTATATAATGATGGTGGTTTTGTTAGAATTAAAGAGGATACAATAAATAAAAGTAAAATACTTTATGATTTAGGACTAAATTTAAATCTTGCACCAGTAGTAGATGTATCAACAGATCCAAGTAGTTATATTTATGATAGAACATTACATGAGAATACCAGTTTAACTTCTGATTATGCTAAAACGGTAATTGAAGCTAGTAAAAATACAGGAGTATCTTATACTTTAAAACACTTTCCTGGATATGCTAATAATAGTGATACTCATGTTTCACAGGTTATAAATCAAAAGCCTTATGATGATATTTTAAAAGAAGATATTCCTCCATTTCAAGCAGGAATAAATGCTAAAGCCGAAGCTGTCTTAGTAGGACATAATATTGTTGAAAATATTGACAATACCAATCCTGCATCACTTTCACCTAGTGTTCATAATCTTTTAAGAAATGAACTTAAGTTTACGGGAGTTATAATGACAGATGATATTTCAATGGGAGCTTTAAATGGCATAAGTGATGTTGCCGTAAAAGCAATTCAAGCTGGAAATGATTTAATCATAACAACAGATTATGAAAATAGTTTTAATTCGATAAAAACAGCTATTAATAATAACACATTAAGTGAAGAGCAAATTGATAAAGCAGCTTTTAGAGTCTTAGCATGGAAATATTACAAATTACTAATTTTAAATAATCAAAAATAAAATTATCAAGTTCACCTTGATAATTTTTTAACTATTAAAAAGAGCAATAATTAATAAATATATATTAAATTTATTTCATGCATATTTTGTATATTTTTTCATCTTCTTTTGTAATATTGTTTTTATAGGTAGAGTGTCCTAAATTATAATTATTTAAATCAGCTTTTTTAATATCATCTAAAGCTTCTTGATAACTACGATCTCTATAAAGCATAATTGCAAAATCACAAGCACATTTTAAGGCAAGGACTTTACCACTTTTCATGGTTTTTAATCTACAAATATCAAATATATTTTCACAAACTTCACAGTCCATATATTTATAAAAATAATTTTCATAATTATCTTCATCATCAAAAATATACACTATATTAGAAGGAACTTCCCTTTCTGTATATTTTTTATCTTTTTCTTCTTTTAAAGAAAAGCTAAGCATAAACAAGTATAATTCTAAATCCATAAAAACCTCCGTAACTATTCCTGTACTGATATAATAATGTATTTGATTTGAATTGTCAACATTTAATAATTTTTAATAATATGAAGTAGCAAATTAATAGAATAACTATTATCTCTTTGGTAGTATCTACTAACTTTTTTAAAACATCGTATTATTTTAACACTAGATGTCATCAATTTTGATTACAAAATAAATACAAGTATTACTATAGGCATACCAATAAACTAAGAAAAAGCCCATATTGATAAATTGAATATAACTTTATATCTAGGACTTTAAAAATAGCATATTATAAGCTTAATAATAATTGTTGAACAAAAAAACACGGATTAAATTAACGTGTCTTTTATTATTTTATTTTTGTATTGTTAAAACTTTGATAGGTTCTTTTTTCTGTTCTTCAGAAATAGGACTACTAGCGGCTTTATCATGACCCTTTCCACCCATTGCTTCGGCAATCAATCTGACATTTGCATTATCTTTAACATTCCTATAAGAAATTGTTCCATAATCTAAGGAAATCAACATAGCAAAGTCCATATCAAAGTTATATTGTCTAAAATATTGTGCTAAATCATTTCTATATTCATAATCAATAAATACTATGCCTGCTTTTAATCCTAATATTTCTTTGTAATAAACTTTTTTTGCATAGTTTGGTAGCTTTTCTTGAACTTGGCCAATTTTATTATCAATTAACATTCTTTCTAGTTCACTAAATTGAAAATCCTCATTGGCCGGATTCCTTAATTTTTCAAACATTAATTTTATATAACCATCACAACCAACTGAGTCAAATAACAATGTTAGTTCATGTGGCATCTCATCATTATATTTGGTTTTCCATTCCCATGTATCATATTTTCTTGTTAACTCTGAAAATTCTTTTATTCTACGTATAGTACCATCAATAAAACTATTAGTTATCAGATATTCATAAAATAAACTTGTACCACTACATAATCCTTGTTCATCAGAAATTCTTATTGTTGTGAATGGATATTTATTAAACTCTAAGGACGATTTATGATGATCAAATACAAAAAATTTATCTTTTAACTGCTCATCATTTGCTACTTTTGATAATGTAGGTTCTTCGAGCCATAAATCAGTTACAAAAATTTTATCATAATTATAGATACTTCCATCATCATAATATTTTGCTATTTCATTTTGTAAATTAAAAGTTTCACACAACACATAATCAACTTCCTCAAAAGCTAACTTTGCTAAAACTGCATTTCCCATCCCATCAATGTCACTTTTATGTGTAAATAATAATATTTTCATGTATTTTAACTCCTTATAAAATTAAGTCTATATTTAATAATAACTATAAATATTATAGTACTAAATGATTTTTTAACTTAAATTAGTAAACTAAAAAATATATATATTAATAGATGATTAAATATCAATAAAAATATTTGTACAAATAATTCATTTTAAATAAAGGATAAATTATTATTAGGCAACATTTTTATCAAAAAAAGCCCACAAATATTTTTATTATCTTCCCTTTACTATTATTGTTATTTATAGCTTTAATATAAAAGAAATCCACCTAACTCTAGCTTAGATTTAGGTGGAAACCATTTCATGGCTACACTCAACACTAGCATATTGAATGTTCCTTTTTTATTTTATGTAAGTTTCCTTGACATATTCATAATAACATAAAAACGACTTTTTGGAAAGTCGTTTTCTATTGATACTCGAAAAGTTCGAGTTTTATATCAATCTGGAGGGCCTAGTCGGATTTGAACCAACGCTCAGGGAGTTGCAGTCCCGTGCCTTACCACTTGGCTATAGACCCATATACTAATATATATGTAAAACTTGTTTACATATTCATTTTATCTAAAATAAAATAACTTGTCAATTAAAAAACCAAAATTAATAGATTTTATTTATAGCGGTGAATTGTAAAAGTAAAAGCCAGAAAAATTTTATGTAACTATAGTGTAAGACAAAAATCCAGAAAAAATGGAGGAAAGCATTTAAAAATGAAGAATAGACAGAAATTAAAATAACAAAAAATGAAAGATTAAATTCCGGATTTATTCCAATTCCTTCATTGTTTCATGAACCCAAGATAATATCTGGGAAAAAGATAGTAAAGTAATTGAAAAAAGCAATTACTTTACTTTAAAGTATAACGATATTATCCTGCCTAAAACAATGAATTTTCTCGGCATAAAACCGGAATTTAGTGTTACAAATATTAAACTAGAACTTTGTGTAAGACTTAATTCTATTTATTTATATTGAAACTGGAATTTACTTTTCCATTTCACATTTTATTTATAGCGTTACAATTGAATGTAACACCTTTTATATACAAAAAGGGCAATAGACCGTACAAAATATTAATTAACCGAAAAATCTATACGAAAGAACTTATTGCTTATGACTAGTATATCACAAAATCAAAGATATTTACCACATGAATTAAAACGGGACAAATTTTCTATAGGTTTTCTTCTTATAAGCAATAATTTCAATATTATATAATTGTACAATTCTTAAAAGAGTTGAAAGATTAGTTTATCTAATGCTACCTTCATAGTGTTGAATACTTCTTGTTTTCTTATTTAAATCTTTAGAAAACTCATCTTGAGTTTTTTTTGATTACTCCCTAAATATTTTTACTATATCTTTTATATCGTAGTCATTCAATTTTAAAGCTGAAATAAAATCCACTAACTTTCTAAAAATAATATTTAACAATCGTACAAGTTTTATATTAAATTTATCTAAACTAATGAGACATGGCAAGTTAGAAATATAAAGTTAATTAGTCATAAAAATAAGAAATAATTATTGTCATTTAAAATATCTTATTATATAATAATATTTGATAATCATTATCATTAAGGAGAAGTGTGAAAAGTGAAAGAAAATCTAGAAATACAAAACAAAAAGAGCTTATTTTAAACGTTTTAAAGAATATGAAAACTCACCCCACAATTTATGAATTATATAGTGAAATAACAAAAATTGATAATACAATAGGTCAAGCAACAATCTATAGAAATATAAAGAAATTTGTAGAAGAACAAATTATTTATGTAATAAAAACGAGAAATGGGATAGACCGCTATGATTATTATAACAAACATATTCATTTTGAATGTTTAGGGTGTAACAAAATATATGACATATATGACAATGAAGTTTTCAATGTGCTTGAAAAACGATATATTAATGACAATATACAAATATTAAATTATAATATAACACTAGATGGCTATTGCAATAAATGTCAAAATACGCTTTTTAAAAATAATAATAACTAACTAAATAAATGATAATGATGATTACAACTACTAATCATAGTTGAAAAGTTTCTAATTAATAAAAAAGTTTTCTGTTAATTAGATAAAAACTAAAAAATAAGAAAAGAGGTAAAGAAAATGGACTACGAAAAATTAAAAGGATCAAAAACTGAATCAAACTTAATGGCAGCTTTTGCTGGAGAAAGTCAAGCAAGAAACAAATATACATATTTTGCATCTCAAGCAAAAAAAGATGGTTATGAACAACTATCAGAAATCTTTCTTGAAACAGCAAATAATGAAAAAGAACATGCTAAATTATGGTTTAAATATTTAAATGGTGGAAGTGTACCATCAACAGAAGAAAATTTAAAAGCAGCAGCAGCAGGTGAAAATTATGAATGGACAGATATGTATAAAAAATTTGCAGAAGATGCAAAAGAAGAAGGATTTAACGAACTTGCATATTTATTTGAGGCAGTTGCTAAAATAGAAAAAGAACACGAAGAAAGATATTTAACATTATTAAAAAACATTGAAGATAAGACAATTTTTGAAAAGAAAGAAGATCATATTTGGATTTGTAGAAACTGCGGACATGTTTATGTAGGAACTAAAGCACTTGATGTTTGTCCAGTATGTAAACATCCACAAAGTTTTATGGAAGTAAAAAAAGAAAATTATAAATAAAAGTTAAGTGTTTAACACTTCTTTTTTTTGTTAAAAATTTTGATATTCTATATTTCTAAGAAATAAATTCTTATTTTTACCATATAATATATTGAATCTTATTACTTCCAAATACTACCAAGTAATAAGTTTTCATAGAAGTTTCCTTTATTTATAGGGGTTTTTATAATTCAAAATCACTATTATCAAGATTTGCAAAATTAGTATAACTATGGTATAATTAAACATGTCCGAAAGAGAGGGAACATGAAAAAAATTAGTTATTATACATTTATTATATGCACTCTAGCTATTTTGACAGTATCAGTATTTTGCATAAATAAAGAAATGGCAAAGAAAACAAAAAGTGTAGATAATAATTTATCAGAATTTCTTCAAACAAACATCCTTCATTCAGTAGCATTAACTAAAGAATTGAAGATAGAGTATTCAGAAAAAATAGAAGAGATAAAGGGGACAAATCAAAAGGACTTAGAAAATAAAGAATCCAAAATAGAAGAAAATAAACCAGTTGAAAATAAAAAACCAGAAGTATCAATTACACCAAAGAAAGAAGATAATCAACCAATTCAAAATATAGATGATTATAATGCAATTGACACTACTAATAATAATGTTTTAGAAACATATCAAGCTGCAATAAGCTATTATGGCCCAGATTGCAATGGATGTAGTGGAAGAACTGCCTCTGGATATCAAATATCAAGAAATAAAACAACATATTATGATAGTACATATGGAAATATCAGAATAGTTGCAGGAGATTATAAATATCCATTTGGGACAATTATAAGATTTACATATCAAACAGGACAAAGTGAACTAGCTATATTATTAGATAGAGGTGGTGTTGGAATTGGGAAAAAATACCAGTTCGACCTATTGGTATCTAGTGAAGCAGAATCTTATAAGCGTGGAGTTAGTCTAAATACAAAAGTAGAAATATTAAGAACTGGTTATTAAAAATGAAAAAGCTACAGAATTGAATTGCAAGGCTTTTTCTTTTTGAAAAAAACTTGCAAAAAATGTAAAATTGTGCTATAATACAAAACATATTAAACAGAGGGGGAATTATAATGAATGAAAATAATGAAAAAATGCAAGCTAAAATTGAGGAAACAGAAGAATATTTAGCAAAAATAAGAGAAGAGTTAAAACAAAAAATTAATGAGGAATCAGATAAAGATGATAGTGATACTTATGAATCAGATGAATCTAAAGAAAGTGACTTAGAAGAAGAAAGTCAAAATTTGGATCAAATTTGTGTTGAAGATTCTAAAGGTAATATTATAGCAGAATTAGTAACATTTCCTAAAAAAGTTAATGATGATACTGAAGAAGAATTAAATGAAGAGAACGTAGATGACAAAGAATTAGATTGTATTGAAAAAGAAGATACAACTAGTGATCAGGAAAATATGACATTAGAAGAATTAGATGATCTTTTAAATGAAGAACTAGAAGAAGCATCAGAATTAGAAGAATCTAGTCAAGATACTGAAAACTTAGAATCAAGTAAAAGAAAACAATTAGAAGACTTATTCCAAGAATACCAAGAAGAATCTAGTCAGGATGCTGAAAACTTAGAATCAAATAAAGAAAAAAAATTAGAAGACTTATTCGAAGAATACCAAGAAGAATCATTAGACAAAGATAACCTAACGAAAGAAGATATATTGGACTTGTCCTTTGATGAAGATAAATTGTTAGAAGAGGAAAACAACAAGAAAAAGAAATCATTCTTACAAAAAATTGGTGCAGGAATACTTTTCGTTTTAGAAACAATAGCAAAAGTAGGAATAGAAGTAGGAAAATGCTGCTTTGGTTTATTATCTTTCTTAGGATATACAATGATTCATCCTGTAAAATCATTTAAAAATATTTTCTCTTATGATAATAAAGTTGCATTAGACAATAATCAAAATAATTGTTTAAGTGAATACGAAATAGAAAATAATGATATAAAGACTACAGATGGTTATGAAGATTTAGATGCCTTAAAACCAAAATATAATGCTGAACATGATTATACATATACAATTTTAACGTTGACTGAAGGAATCAAATTAACACCAGAAGTAAATGCTTGTGATAAGGAAGAAATATTAAAAGATATAAATGGTCAATTAGATGATAATGATGAGAAAATAAATAATGATACTCAATATGAAAAAACAGGACTAGCAGATATGGCAGAAGAAAATCTATATAAAGTTACTAAAGAAAGTCCATATTCTAAAGCAAGTGAATTAAATACTCATAAAGAAGGTAACAACAATATTCATTTCTATAAAGATTTAGATGAAATGTTTGCTGCTTACAATCCAAAAACTAATGAAAACGAAAAAGTATATATTAAAAAAAGATAAATAATAACTTAAGAGGAAGAACAATCCTCTTTTTCTATGATATAATATTAATATAAAACTTATTTAGTAAAAATACTTACAAAAAGTTTGATAAAATATAAAAAGGGAAGGAAGAGTTTATGCAAAGTTTATTAAATGATTTAATCGACACAAGTACCGTTTTTGTTGGAGAAATTGCCTCTAGAAAATATGTCTGTAAATTGCAAGATGATGGTGATTTTCTACTTCTTAGTGAAGATAAAGTTATCCCAGGAAAAAGAAAAAAAGGTATTAAACCAAAAATAAAAAATATAAAACCATGCCAATATTATCATGAAAGATTAAAAGATAAAGCCCCTAAAATAGAACTACTAGCACTAGAAGAAATACTAAATAATGAAGACTATGTGGAAACTCATGACGTTAACACTCTTTACTTAAAGGAAATAGCAGGAGTATGTAGATATGTCGATGTAGCTAGTAACAAAGGATTATTTAAAAGAATAGTTCAAAATGGTACGATTATATATATTCCAATTAACCATAATTATAGTGCTAGTGAATATAATCTCGAAAAAGAATTAAAAATAATAGATATAATAGATCAAGAAAAATTAACCTCATCAATGACTATTGATAATCTTAACCAAGTAATAAGAGAGTATATCTTAGAAAGAAGAATAAAAAAAGAAGAGGAAAGAAAAAATAAAGAAGAAACATCGAAAAAAAACTTTCTAAAAACACTATTTAAAAGATAAATAATATTTCTCTATTTACTATAATTATTAATATTGATACAATTATAGTGGAGGAATAATAATGAATAACATGATAATTGAAGAAATAAGTAATAACTTAAATATTACAAAAAAACAAGTAGAAACAGTATTAAAATTACTAGAAGAAAAAAATACAATTCCATTTATTGCACGTTATAGAAAAGAAATGACTAATGCATTAGATGAAGAAGTAATTAGAAGTATAAATGAAGTATATGAATACCAAGTTAATTTATTAAAAAGAAAAGAAGATGTTATTAGATTAATAGATGAGAAAAATTTACTTACTGATGAGTTAAAAACAAATATCTTGAAATGTCAAAAGCTAGTTGAAGTAGAGGATATCTATCGTCCATTTAAAGAAAAGAAAAAAACAAAAGCAACAGAAGCTATTAAAAATGGATTAGAACCACTAGCAAAAATGATTATGTCTTTTAATTTAAAAACACCATTAGAAGAAGTAGCTAAAAAATTTATAAATGAACAGGTTAAAACAATAGAAGAAGCAATAACAGGTTCCAAATATATTATTGCAGAATGGATTAGTGATAATGCTAACTATAGAAAAGAAATACGTCGTATGGTATATCGTGATGGAGTTATTACTAGTAAATTAAAAAAGAATGCAACAGATGAAAAGAAAACATATGAAATGTACTATGAATATAGTGAAGCAGTAAAAAGCATTAAGCCACATAGGGTATTAGCTTTAAATAGAGGAGAAAAAGAAGCTGTTCTTTCTGTTTCAATTGATATGAATATGGAACTTATTGAGGCATATTTAGAAAAAAAAGTAATAAAAGATGCTACTAGTCCATTGGCAAGTATAGTAAAAGATGCTATAAAAGATAGCATAAAACGTCTAATTTATCCGTCAATTGAAAGAGAAATTAGAAGTGACTTAAAAGAAAATGGAGAAGAAGTAGCAATAGACAACTTTTCTAAAAATGTTGAAAAACTTCTTTTAACACCACCTATGAAAGAAAAAGTAGTATTAGGTTTTGATCCGGCTTTTAGAACAGGTTGTAAATTAGCAGTACTTGATAAAACAGGAAAACCACTTGAAATAGCTGTTATTTATCCGACTGAACCACATAATAAAATAGAAGAGTCAAAGAAAACAGTTTTAGAATTAATAGACAAATATAATATTGATATAATAGCAATTGGTAATGGAACAGCATCAAGAGAAAGTGAAGCATTCATTGCAAATATTATAAAGGAAGCTAAAAAGAAAGTAGAATATATAATTGTAAGTGAAGCAGGGGCCAGTGTTTATTCAGCTTCAAAACTTGCAATTGAAGAATTCCCTAATCTAACTGTTGAAAAACGAAGTGCAATAAGTATTGGTAGAAGATTACAAGATTCATTATCAGAGTTAGTAAAAATAGATCCAAAAAGTATTGGGGTAGGCTTATATCAACACGATGTTACTCCTAAAAAACTAGATGAATCATTAGACTTTGTTGTAACAAAAGCAGTTAACCAAGTTGGAGTAAATATTAATACTGCTTCATTTTCATTACTTAAATACGTATCAGGAATGAATAAGAAAGCAATCGATGCTATTATTGAGTATCGTAACAAACATGGAAAAATAACCTCTCGTGATGAGTTGTCTAAAGTTAAAGGAATAACTCCTAAAGTATTTGAACAAGCAGTAGGCTTTATGAGAATAGTAGATGGTACAAATCCATTTGATAAAACTTCAATCCATCCAGAAAAATATAATGAAGTAGAAAAATTATTAGAAAAATTGGGCTTAACAAAAGATGATATTGGGACTGAAAAACTGAGAAATAAAATTGAAGAAGTAGATATATCTAAATTAGATATCGATATTGATAAATATACTTTAGAAGACATTTTAACAGCTTTAAAAACACCAAATAGAGATCCAAGAGATTCATATCCAAAGCCATTATTAAAAAGTGATGTTTTAAATATAGAAGATTTACACATTGGAGATAAACTACAAGGAACAGTTAGGAATGTAGTAGATTTTGGAGTATTTATTGATATTGGATTACATAATGATGGATTAGCTCATATATCTAAATTAACTAAAAATTATATTAAGCACCCATCGGAAATTTTATCAGTTGGAGATATTGTCGACTGTTATGTTATAGATATAAAAAAGGATGTTGAAAAAGTATCATTGAGTTTGATTGAAGAAGAAAAATAGTCAAGTTTACAAACTATCTCATATCTGTTATTGACACTTAAAAAATAATAAATTATGTAAAATAAAATATGTAATTTCAAGTATAAGAACATTATATTATATAATTTTTGTAAATTATAAATGTAATGTTTTTTTGTTTTACGAAAATATACAATTGACAAACAATCGTTTGGCGTATATGATGTAATTAATCAGATGACATTAGAAAAGAAAGTAGTAAATTTGAGAAAAAACAATAGTGTTAATAGGTGGTGAAAAAATGGTAAAAGTAATAAATAAGTCCCAATTTGAAAAAATAGAGGTAATAAAAAGGGATGGTAAAAAAGTGCCATTTAATAATGAAAAAATAATGTTGGCAATATCAAAGGGATTTAATAATACAGAAAATATTAAATATCATGATGATGATAAAATTAAGGTATTAGAAGCTGTTTTAGAAAACATAGAAGATAGTACAAAAGAAATCAACTGTATAAAAATAGATGATATTCAAAATTTAATAGAGGACAAATTGAAAGAGTTTAATTATTTTGATGTTTTAGAAAACGTTTCCAATTATAGAAAAAAAAGATTAATATCGAGAAATAATTTTATAAAAAGAGAGCATGGATTAATAAAATCACTTGAATCATTGACTTTAAAAGATGCCAAAGAAGAAGATATTAAGCGTGATAATGCTAATATAGATGGTAATAGTGCTATGGGAACTATGCTTCAGTATGGTTCAACTTTGTCTAAAGAATTTTCTAAAAGTTATTTAATGAATCCTAAGTTTGCTGAGTTGCATGATAGTGGTCAAATTCATATACATGATATGGACTTTTTACCAATGGGAACAACTACTTGTTGTCAAATTGATTTACTTGAATTATTTAAAAATGGTTTTTCAACTGGACATGGTTATTTAAGAGAACCAAATGATATTATGTCTTATAGTGCTTTAGCTGCAATAGCTATTCAGGCAAACCAAAATGATCAACATGGAGGGCAATCTCTTCCAGCCTTTGATTTCTTTTTAGCACCAGGAGTTATTAAGACTTTTAAAAAGCAATTTAAACAGACTTTATTTGATTTCTTAGAACTAGAAGAATTAACAGAAATTTTTAATAAAGAAGAACTTCTTAGTGTAATTGATAATTTAAATTCAATCGACATAGAAATATCAATTTTTGATAAATTTTATAAAGAAAGTAATAAATTACAAAGAATATTTGATCTTGCTTATCAAAAGGCTATTAAAAAAACAGATAGAATTACCTATCAGGCTATGGAGGCTTTTATACATAACTTAAATACAATGCATTCTAGAGCAGGAGCCCAAGTACCATTCTCATCTGTTAATTTTGGGACTGATACATCAAGTGAGGGAAGAATGGTTATTAAAAATTATCTTTTAGCACTCGATAGTGGACTAGGTCACAAAGAAACACCAATTTTTCCTATATCTATTTTTAAAGTAAAAGAAGGTATAAATTATTTTAAAGAGGACCCTAATTATGATTTATTTGAATTATCTTGCAAAGTATCTTCAAAAAGATTGTTTCCTAACTTTTCCTTTCTAGATTCTCCATTTAATTTAAAGTATTATAAAAAGGGAGACTATAAAACAGAGGTTGCTTATATGGGATGTAGAACCAGAGTAATGGGAAACGTCAATAAAGATAAAGAAATAACACCAGGACGAGGAAATTTATCATTTACATCGATTAATTTACCGAGAATTGGAATTAAACATGGAATAGCAACTAATAAAAAATGTGATATGGATGGTTTTTATCAAGAGCTAAGTAATATGATGGATTTAGTTAAAGAACAATTGCTTGAAAGATTTGATATTCAGTGTCATAAGAAAGTCTATAACTTTCCATTCCTTTTAGGACAAGGAATATGGATGGATTCATCATCCTTAAAACCAAACTCAAGGCTTAAAAGAGTTTTAAAAAATGGAACTTTAGCAATTGGATTTATTGGTCTTGCAGAAACACTAAAAGCCTTAATAGGAAAACATCATGGAGAAAGTGAAAAAGCAAGAAAATTAGGTTATGAGATAATTAAGTTTATGAGAGACAAAGTAGATGAGTATACTAATGAATACAATTTAAACTTTTCTTTACTTGCAACACCAGCAGAGAGTTTATCTGGTAAATTTGTAAAACTTGATAAGGAAATATATGGAACAATAGAGGGTGTAACAGATCGTAAATACTATACTAACTCATTTCACGTACCAGTTTATTACAATATCTCAATTATTGATAAATTAAAAATAGAAGGACCATATCATGAATTGACTAATGGTGGACATATTAGTTATATTGAGCTTGATGGTGATACAACTAATAATATTGAAGCTTTTATGAAAATAATACGCATAATGCATGATAATAATATAGGATATGGTGCAATTAATCATCCAGTTGATAGAGATCCTGTTTGTGGATATACTGGAGTAATTAATGACGTTTGTCCATGCTGTGGAAGACGTGAAAATGAAGGAATAAAAATGGAAAGGTTAAATAATATAGAAAGGTAAGTTGATTTATGAAAAATGATGAAAAAGTAATTGGTGAGGGAGTAAAGTTTGAAAGAATAAGAAGAATAACTGGTTATTTGGTAGGTACAACAGAAAGATTTAATGATGCCAAGAAGGAAGAAGAAAAGGACCGCGTAAAGCATTCAACTAAGAATCTTCTTAGTAGTAAATAATTATGAAAATTCGTTTAGCAGCAGAAATACAAACAGATAGTATTGTTGATGGTGAGGGAATAAGAGCCGTTATTTGGACACAAGGATGCCTTCACAACTGCAAAGGATGCCATAATAAAATAACTCATGATTTAAATGCTGGAAAATTGGTTGAAATAGAAGAGGTTAAGAAAGAAATAAAGAAATTAAAAAAATTGGATGGCATAACCTTTTCTGGTGGAGAACCATTTCTTCAAGCAGAAGCATGTTTAGTATTAGCTAATTTTATAAAGGAACTAGGATTAAACATTTGGTGTTACACAGGATTTAAATATGAAGACATTTTAAATGATTTTAATAAAAAGAAGTTTTTAGAAAAAATAGATGTTTTGGTAGATGGACCTTTTGTTATTTCAAAAAGAAGTCTAAGCACTCCGTTTAGAGGTTCAACTAATCAAAGAATAATTGATGTTTGTAAAAGTTTAAAAGAAAATAAAGTGGTTACAATTGAAAAGTATATGAAAATAACATCATATAGCAATTTATATAAAAAAGATGAGAGTATCTATATTTAATAAAATAATAGTCAACATAATAAAAAATAGTGTATAATAATGTTATAAAAAAATAGGAGTTGAAAATTATGAAGAATGAAAAATTAACAAAAAATTGTCTATGGGGGGGGGTACTTTACAAATAGAAAAGTAATCATCCCCATATTTATAACTTTAATAATAGTAATATTTGGTACTAGTTTTGCCGTATTTAGAATCACCTTAAAACAGGAAGATGAAAACGAATTAACATCAGCTTGTTTGAAGTTAGAGTATACTGATGAAAATCCAATTAGTATTAAGAAGGCTATACCGATAGTTGATGAAGAAGGGAAAAAATTAGTACCTTATCAGTTTACATTAAGAAATATGTGTAAAACAAATGCTACATATCAAGTTAATCTAGAAGTATTAGATACGACAACATTTGAAGATTTAAGTTATATAAAGCTAGAATTAAATGATAAAGAACCAATTCTTTTAACAGAAAATGAATTAGTAGAAAAAACAATCGATAATGCAAAAGTATCATATAGTTTAAAAAGAGGCTATCTTGAACAAGATGAAAGTAAGACATATACACTTAGATTATGGATGGATAGTAATACCCCAACATCAGAAAAATACATGGAGAAAAGTTTAAAAAGTAAAGTAACAATAACAGGAGAAAGCTATCCAAAAGAGATAGACAAAACACCACCTATAGCAAGTTTTACAACAACCGAAACAGAAGAAGGAATCCTAGTAGATGCAAGCAATTCAACTGATAATGATAGTGGAATCATGACCTATTATTATAGTAAAGATAATAAAACATGGTATAAGAGTGAAGATGCAAGATTCTTACTTAGAAATGGTGATGAAGTAACATATGGTTTAGGAGTAGATGTAGTAGAACAACTAGCAAATCTAAGAGTAAATGATGTATATGTTAAAGTAGAAGACAAGTTTGAGAATATGAGTGAAGTAGTAGGAAAAAGTATTAGACTAGGAGAACTAGTATATGATGAAACAACCGATAATAATATCCGCTATATTGGAGCAAATCCTAATAACTATGTAACATTTAATAATGAACTTTGGAGAATTATTGGAAGTTTTAACAACATAATAGATGGTGAAGGAAATAGTGCAACTAGATTAAAGATAATAAGAAATCAATCGATTGGAAATATGCAATATAATTCAAATTGGCGAGTCACAAATTGGGATTTATCTTCTTTAAAGACATATCTTAATGGAACATACTACAATTCTCTAACAGAAGAAAGCAAGCAAATGATAAGTAGTTCCTTATGGAACTTAGGTGCAGGTTCTCTTTCTAATTATAATCAAACACCAAGAAACATGTATAATTTAGAAAGGGGTAGAACAACTTATAATGGAAGTCCAGCTACCTGGGTTGGGAAAATTGCTACTATTTATGCAAGTGACTATGGACTTGCTATGAATGGTGGTGGAAGTTTAAGTGGAAGAAATAGTTGTATGAATAGAGGTATGAAAGATTTATTAAATAATTGGGGAGGCTGTTCTACTAGTTCTTGGTTACGTTTACCTAACACATATTGCTTAAATAGTATAGATCAATTTCATGTGTTTGCTATTCTTAATGATGGAATTGTTGGAAATACTTCACCTAATTATTCATATCAAACATATCCAAATTTTTATCTAAATGAAAATGTTAAAATCATATCAGGAACAGGAACTAGTACAGATCCTTTTGTTTTAAGTTTGTAGATTAACGTTTCAACTAACACATCAACTTTTTCTTCATAAAACTTTAATAATTTGACTATTTATGATACAATTAAATCATACAGGAGGAAGTGTTACTTATGAAGAAAATATTACTAAGTATAATTATATGTATTTTGATGTTAAATATAACTGTTAAAGCAGAAAGCCAAAAGGAAAAAATAAACATTTATTTCTTTCATGGAAATGGGTGCCCTCATTGTGAAGATGCAACTAAATTTTTTGATAGTATAAATGAAGAATATGGTAAGTACTATAACTTAGTTAAATATGAAGTATGGCACAATGAAGAAAATAACAATTTAATGGAAAAAGTTAGTAGACGTTTAAAGGTAAAAGAATCAGGAGTTCCACTAATCATAATAGGAAAAAAAGCATATAGTGGATATGATGAAAATGTTGGAAAAAGTATTAAAGAAGATATTGTTAAAGAATATAATAAAAAAGAAAGATATGATGTTATGACTGCAAAAGAAGACAACACTATAGGAATTATCTTAATTACGTCAATTGTAGTTTTAATAGCTGGAATGTTCTATTTAAGAATAAAAAATCAAAATACTGAAGACTAATGATGTAGATTATTTATCTACATTTTTCTTATACAACAAAAATTTATTTAAAATAGTTTCAAGTTATAAGCATATATTAATATATTTAAAGAAATTATCTAAATAGATATTAGAAAATAAAAACTACTAAAAACAAAAAATAGTAACAATCCATATAAAATGAAAAAGATAAATATCATTATAAAAGACTATTACTCTAGTATTAAAATATAAAATAGACTTCTAAAATAAAATTAAGTAACAAATAATTTGAATTAAAAAACTTAAATATATAGTAGAAAAAATATGAATGTGATAACTTGAATAGATATTTTTTGCTCACATAAAAAGTCAAGTCAAATAAATATTTTTGTAAAAATAAGGCATTTAATTGACAATAAATATTAATTAATATATATTTAATACAGGTAAATATACAATAGAAAAAGTAAAAGGAGAATTGTGATATGAAAAAAACAGTTTTATTTTTTATTAATGGTTTTGGAATTGAAACAAAAAAATCATACAACATTTACAGTAGTGATCTAATGCCTAACTTAGATGAACTTACAAGAAGATACTTATTTGCCTCTTTAGCAAGTGACGTTGGAAATGTAAAAGACGGTTATAAGCTATTTTCAACTGGTAGAAAAGATGCAATTACCTTTGATTTTATTGAAGAAAAAACAGAGAATAAGGAAATAATAAATAATCCTAAGATTATGCAATTACAACAAGAACTAATTACTAAAGAAAACAGGCTTCATATATTTTTTGGTTTAGAAAATGAAACTGCCTTCTTTCACTTTCGTGATTTTTTAAATGAATTCAAAACAAAAGTACCAAACACAAAGATATTTATTCATGTATACTTACAGCAAAAGGAAATAAGTAGTTACAAAGAAATAAGTCGTCTACTTACCAAAATGACTTATGAATTTACTGATAACACTCAAATGTCTTTAGTTATTGGCAAAAATATACTAGGATTATCTAAAAACGATGTAAAACTAATCGACTTTATTAGAATATTAACTAAAGGATTCTGTGAATCATGGAACGAAGTAGACAGAAAATTAGAAATATATTATCAAAATCAGGAAGCTCCAATAAATGCTAAGCCATTTTCAATACGAGGAGACTTCAAAATTAATAACAACGACACAATTTTATTTTTTAATTATGACAATGTTAATTGCTCTGATTTTATTAAAGAATTAGACCAAACAAGATTGTTTTCACCAAAAGGAGAAAAAACCAACTCTATTAATATATATTCTTTATTTCCGATAGTAGCAGAAAGACCAATCATATCGTTATATGAATATCCAACTTCTGATATTTGCCTAAGTGAAAAACTAAAAAATATAAATGCAAAATGTTTAATAGCAACAAGAAAAGACACATTCTCATTTGTTAATTATTATGCACAAGGTTTTAAAAACATTAATACTGAAAACATTGGCTTTATTGATGGAACAGATGAAATAATACTTAATGCAACTACCTTAAATACAATTATTAATACTTATCCATATGATTTGTATATCTTTAATTATTTCATAGATGATTTTAAAGATGTTGAAGACTTAAAAGAAAAATTATCTAGTATTGATAAAGTTCTTGGAGAAGTATATAAAAATTGTGTTACCAATAATTTTACATTAATGATATCATCTCTTTATGGAATGTATCGTAGTATCGAAATTAGTGACGAAAAAGAAGTTATTGATTTTTCACAACAAATTCCATTAATTATTGCAGATGATATGATATCTAAAGTAAAATATTCAATTGGATATGGTAATGTTCATGGTGTTTTAAATACAGCTATTAAAAATATAAATGATGCATCTAATTGTAATTCACTAATTAGAAAAAAAGGAATGTTTTCATCATTGTTAAAAAAGAAATAGCTAGGCTAAGCCAATAACTATTTCTTTTATTATAAATAAATGGAGGTAAACTATGCAAAGAACAGTAAAAAAAGAAGAAGCAATAAGGGGATTGTGTCAACTTTTTAATCTTTATCAAGAGGATATGAAAAGTTTTAAATTACTGTTAGGAAGTAATAATAATATACTTGGAATGATAAGAGATGATACTATTGCTATAACAACAACCAATGAAAAAATAACTGGAAAAATAACAGACACATCAGATAAAATAATAATTAACTATCAAATAATAATGCAAGATATAACCAATAAATACAATAGAATCGAAGGTACAATAAGTACACTGATATCAACTAACAATCGACCTGCAATAAATATAGTTCTATATGATAATAATAACAATAAAGCATTAAAACTTATAACAGAATCAAACGGTGATTACTTCTATATGAAAAACTATTTAACTAGAGAAGTTAGCTGTATGATGAAGGAAACACCTAGAACTAATACTTATTTAAAACATTTAACTAAAAAAGAGGGTGAAAAAGTATGGGATACATGTATGGAAGTAAGTAGATATAAAATTAATAGTAACGAAATTAGATATTTTTACGAAAGCACAACACCTAAGTCTAATATAAAAGGAATTATACCATTATCATCAAATGAATATATTCAATTTGGAAATACTGCTAATCTTATAAATCCAAGACTCCATAATTTTTATGAAGAAGTAAGAAGTCTATTAGAATTAAGTGAAGTTAATCTTTTTGATCAAGCAATTACTACAAGCTTAAATTACTTAGGAAATAACAGTCTTGGTAGTATATTTAGAATTAATTTTGATAAACGCCAAGAAGAAAAATATCAAAAAGTTAAAGCTAATTGAAGTTATTAATTTAATTATCAAAAGAAGTTTTATCTAATACAAAATTAACATTATCTAAAAATCTAATATTTGTATAAAATTTTAATTGTCTAACAAGCCTAAATAAAGCTTCATCCTTTCCTTTACATTCAAGCATAATATCAATATCACGTTGTATGGGAGTAATTATTTTTAAGAAGTCGATAAAATTTTTATAATTTATATAAAAACTATGACTTCTTTTTTCTTTTTTGCTTTTGCTACTTGAAAAATGAACTTTAGGATTAAAGCCAGTATTATCCCAAGTAGCAAATATTCTAGAAAGAAAATTACCTATATTTTCTTTATTATTATTACACTTATGATGAAGATAATCTAAAACCATTGGTACTTTTAATTCCTCACACAATTCTAAAACTTCTAGTGCTGTATAAACTTTATCATCATTTTCAATAATTATCCTTTCCCTTATAGCTTTTGGTAAACTTTTAAAATTCTTTTTGAATTTTTTTAAAGCTTCTTCTTTAGTCGGCATACCAGTTCCAACATGGATAATTGGTGTTAGTATAGATATATAGACACGAAATTTCGAACGATGTGATATAATAT
>CANORV010000015.1 GCA_947569245.1 uncultured Mycoplasmatota bacterium
TCTTGAAACTCTATTCTAAAACAACCTGTTGTTACTATATTAGTTGATTCTTGTTTTAAAGTTATTTGCCATAAAGCATAACTTGTACCAACTAAAACAACAGCTAAAACTATCATTATAACTACTATGATACTTTTTCTATTTTTCATATTTTTACCTACCTTTATTCTATATCTAAATTATACTATATTTACTATTTATTAACAAGAAAAAACTAGTAAATCTCTAAAAAGAATATAAAAAAGAATCTAATATTTTTACAAATTAGATTCTAAATACTTATCACTTTATTAAAACACCTAAAGTATCATCTTCATTATTATAAGAAACAGCAAGACAACTACCATAAGATATTTCATTATTAATAATTTTTTTAGCAATTATTACCTCAACTGTACGACTCAAAAGTCTTTTTAATTCTCGTGCACCATAGGTAACATCATAACCATTTTCTATTAAATACTTTCTTGCTGAATCATCTATTTCAATGCTAACATTCAAATCAATTAATCTTGATTCTATTTCATGTATCTGCTTATCTAATATTTTAGAAATAGCATTCTTATCTAAAGCATTAAATACAATAACTTCATCTATCCTATTAATAAATTCTGGTCTAAAATAGTTTTTAAGTTCATCTTTAACTAAATCAGTATTTCCATCCAAAATATGCTCACTACCAACATTAGATGTCATAATAATAATTGTATTTTTAAAATCAACTAAACGTCCATTAGAATCAGTAACCCGACCATCATCAAGAATTTGAAGAAGTAAATTAAGTACTTCTGGATGAGCCTTTTCTATTTCATCAAATAATACTATACTATATGGATTTCTTCTAACAGCCTCTGTCAATTGTCCACCTTCTTCATATCCCACATATCCAGGAGGTGAACCAATCAAACGTGAAACTGAAAATTTTTCCATATATTCACTCATATCTATTCTAATCATATGCTTTTCATCATCAAATAACTCATATGCAAGACTTTTAGCAATCTCTGTCTTTCCAACACCTGTTGGCCCCAAAAATATAAATGAACCAATTGGCCTATTAGGATCTTTTATTCCACTACGACTACGAATAATACTATCACTAACTAAACTGATAGCTTCATCCTGACCAATAACACGTTTTTTAAGATTATCCTCTAATAATAAAAGCTTCTCTCTTTCACCACTTATCAATTTACTAACAGGTATATTGGTCCATTTTGAGATAACTTTAGCTATATCATCATTAGTAACTATATCACTTAATATTAAATTTTTAGAACTTTCTCTTAAATTTGCAAGCTCTTTTTCTAATTTAGGTATTTCTCCATGTTTAAGTCTAGCTGCAGTTTCTAAATCATAATCATTTTCTGACTTCTCAAGTAAAAATTTGGTTTTATCAATCTCCGCTTTTTTTGCTTTTATCTGATCATTAATTGCCTTTTCCTTATTCCAAGAATCAGTAAGTTCACGCTCCTGACTCTTTAAATTTTCAAGTGTTTCATCAATTGATGCAACACGCTTTTTAGAAAGTTCATCTTTTTCCTTTTTAAGAGCTTCTTTTTCAATTTCTAATCTCATAATCTCTCTTGTCAAACTATCTAATTCGTTTGGAACAGAATCCATTTGAACTCTTATTGTAGCACAAGCTTCATCTATTAAATCTATTGCTTTATCAGGTAAAAATCTATCTGTTATATATCTGTTAGATAAAGTAGCAGCAGAAACAAGTGCTTTATCTTGAATAGTTACACCATGATGAATCTCAAACTTTTCTTTTAGACCTCGAAGTATAGTAATCGTGTCTAAAACATTAGGTTCTCCTACTTTTATCTTTTGAAAACGTCTTTCTAAGGCTCCATCTTTTTCAATATATTTTCGGTACTCATTTAAAGTAGTTGCACCAATAACATGAATTTCTCCTCGAGCAAGTAATGGCTTTAAAATATTAGAAGTGTCCATTGCTCCATCAACATTACCACTTCCAACTATCATGTGTATCTCATCAATAAACATAATAATATTACCTTCACTTTTTTTAATTTCCTCTAAAACTTTTTTGAGCCTCTCTTCAAATTCACCACGATATTTAGCACCAGCAACAAGTGCAGCCATGTCAAGTTCCCAAATAGTTTTTCCTTTTAAACTAGTAGGTACATCTCCTTTTGCAATACGAAGAGCAAGTCCCTCAACAATAGCCGTTTTCCCAACACCAGGCTCCCCAATTAATACTGGGTTATTCTTTGTTCTTCTAGAAAGTATTCTAGTAATACCACGAATTTCCTCATCTCTACCAATAACAGGATCAATTTTTCCATTTTTGGCATCATCTAAAATATTACGTCCATATTTTTCTAAAACATTTTCCTCTACATTTTTGTTTTCATACATCTTTATCACCCCTCGACATAAATTATATAAAATTAATTAGCACTTGTCAAGCAAGAGTGCTAAAATAGACAAATTTTTCAAAAAAAAGATGCTATGAAAGCACCTAACATTTATTTATTACTTAACAAATCAATTGCAGCTTGTAGTTGATTATCTGTATCATCAGATGGATTTGTATCATGTTCTTTATCCATTTCAACAACAAGTGTAGGTTCTACACCCTTACCATCAATCCAATTTCCATTAGGAGTTAACCATTTTTGATGAGTATATTTAATAGTAGCACCACTATTTAACTTATGTGATGTTTGAACTGTACCTTTTCCATATGAAGAAACTCCAACAACTTGTGCTCCATAAGATTCAAGAAGAGAAGAAGCAAGTATTTCAGAAGCACTTGCACTATTACCATTAATAATAACAGCAATTGGATATTTTCTACTTTCCTTAGAAGTTGAATAAATATTCTCAACTATTCCCTTTGTATCAAGTTTATAAACAATTTTATTTTTTTCTAAAAAGAGAGAAGCCATATCACGAACAATATCTAAATGACCACCAGAATTATTTCGAACATCTATAATTAAAGAATCTATATTATTTTTTTCTAAATGTTTCAACTTTTCATTAAATTGTTGATATGTGTTTCTAGCAAAAATAGATACTCCTAAATATCCTACTTTTTTTCCGTTTCTATCAAAAGCAGCAGATACAACTGAAGGTATTTCAACTTCTTTTCTAGTAATTGTAATATCTCTTTCTAACCCATCACGTTTAATTGTAACAGTAACTGTAGTACCAGCTTTACCCCTTATTCTATCACCAATCTCATCTACAATTAAATTAGATATATCTTCTCCATCAACCTTTACCAAAAAATCTCCAACTCTTATATCTTCTAAAGAAGCAGGACTATTTTCAAAAACGTTTGTTATTTTTGTAGTACCATCAGCATTTCTTCTAATTTCTGCACCAATTCCAACTAATTGACCATCGAGTTCTAAATTAAAATCTTTACTTGTTTCACTATCCATATATATAGAATGAATATCTCCTAAATAATCAATCATTCCTTTAATACCAGCATCTAATAATTTAGAAGAATCAACCTCTTTATAATAGTTATTAATAATTTCATCATAAGTATCAACAAATTCATGTAATTTACTAGGAAGTTGTTTTCCTCCAACACTATTGTCTGCATAAAAATAAACTAAGCCTCCACCAATAAATCCACCAATACAAAGAGTTATGATTATTATTATAATTACTTCTAAAATATTAAAACCTGATTTTCTTTCAACAATTATTTCTTTTTCTTTATCATAGTTAACTGATTCCTTATCAACAAAATCATTAATATTATCTTCTATATTTTTTTTATTTTCCACAGATTTGTTAATATTGCTACTAGTAATTTTTTCTTTATCCACAGATTTGTCGATAACTTTTTTAGTTTCAGTTTCTTTATCTATTAACTTAAATTCATCTTTTTTATCAGTCTTCACTTCTGATAGTTTAGCTTCCTTAGTATCATGTTTCTTTTTACTACGTGTATTTTTAACTGCTGAACTACTTGAATTTTTTTCCTTCTTGTTACCAGAAACAGTTGTTTTACTTCCTGACGATGTTTTTTTCTTAGATTCATCGTTTATATCTTTACTATCTTTCATATAACACCTCTCATCTATTCTCATTTAATTCTACCACAAACAACCTCAAAATAGAATATATTTTTATATAAATGAGAAAAAAGATAAAGAGAACACAAAAAAAAGTAATGTTCGAAACATCACTTTATACATAAATAACTAATAAAACAAAACTTACATTTAAAAAGATAAAACAACTCGAAAACTAATATAGTTCTGTAATGAACCACAATCTTCAGCAAAAGCAAAAGTACCAGCTGCTATTCCATGATAACAAACTCCACCTCTAACAAACCAAGAACCAGTTTGATAAATAAAAAATGCATTAGTATCATACCATGAACTAATCTGCCTTACTACATTATTGACATATATTATACTTTTAAATGGCCCCCATTTCTACATTTGAATCTCCTAAGTGTCCTCTTGTATAATCTGATAGACTTGTACCATAATCATATTTGTCATAATACTTTTCTTCTGGCCATGATAAACCTGATTCTAAATTTCCACCTTCTCCAAAACTACCAGTAAATCCTGAATTATATGTAGCATTTATTCCTGATAATGGCTTACCATTTGAATCATTCATTACTCCCATTACATATTCCCAAGCTTCACCTGACATGGCATATATACCTGTTATATTTCCAGTAGTTGATGCAAGGTATCCTGTTTAGGTATTATAAGAAACTGTTATATCACTTGTTGTTCCATATTTGTTACATGCCCTATTATCATTGGTATATCCACATGTCGGTTCATTAACTGATGCATACCCTGCTATAAAGTTACTGTTATTATTAAACCTAACACTCACCTCGGAACCATATTTTGAATGCTGTAGGTAGGAAGCAGCACCCCATTCACTATTCTTCATCATATGAGAATCTACTTCTCTTTTGTAGTAATAACTTGTATAAAAGGCATTTCCTACTTGGATATTTCGATAGCTTATAACATTTGGTTTTATTTGGACTCCTTCAGCATTTCTAGAATTATCAGGAGCAGTGTTTAATTTACTTGTTTCAAATTTTCCTACCCACATTACATTTGAGTTAAAACTTGTGAAGGCTGGATGCGTTAACCATTCATTCTTCTTTGTTCCATTTGATGGTGTTGTATATTTTGATTCAAACTCAACCTCAATTGTTTGAACTCTATCTTCTACCTCAGTTAAACCACTATAAGTCTCATCATTAAAGATTTTATACCTGTATCTTGGTATCCAAACAAAATATGATTCTATATTATCCTCTGATATGATATCATTATTTTCATATGGTACAGTTTCATCTTTTAAAATAACAGCATTAGCCCACTCTTTATTTTGATAATTATACCATTCCTCTTCAACATTTGCTTTAGTTACTGTTCCATCACTTGCTATTTTTACAGGAATTAATCCTGTCTTTAATACTGGATCTGCCCCATTTAGAGTTATATCATTATAAATATTATTTTGAACTAATGTAACAGTTATCTTGCTATTTAATACTTTATTCATTACCTCTTCCCTCGTTGGTGTATCTTCATCTAACCATAATCTTAAATAAAATGTTCTTTCTTCATTTCCATTTAGTCTTCCTGTATCTAATTTATAAGCACTACTTGCATTCGTTATCGTCTTTTCAACTGTTTCATTTTTAGTTAGTGATAAAGGTTCATTTTCATTTAACATAACATCAATATAAGAAAGCTTAGTTAATGTTGAATCATCTAATACTTCTAAATTAACCTGATATGATGCGTAGGTACTACAAGTATTTGTTAAAGTAAACTAATAAGGTATTAATTTCTTTCCATCTTCATCTGTTACTGGTACTACATTTGATAAGTTAATACTATTTTTATCCTTAAACTCTATATTAAAACAACCTGTTGTTACCATAATAGTTGATTCTTGTTTTAAGGTAATTTGCCATAAAGCACTTGTACAAACTAAAACAACAGCTAAAACCATCATTATAACTACTATGATACCTTTTCTATTTTTCATATTTTTACCTGCCTTTATTCTATATCTCTTATGTATTAACAAGCAAAAAAATAATACCAATAAGCATGCCATTGATATTATTTATATCATTATATTATTGAATTATATATATATATATATTTATATTTATATTTATTTATTTTATCCTGTTACATTTTACATTGCTAGTTTTTTAACGTTCATCAATAATTTGTGCACCAGAACGGGCATACATATCTGGAGAAAAAGAAGCTATATTATTTTCAATTTTTCCTCCACGAAGATAAACAGTTGTTGGAGAATTACCATTAAATTCTATGGACGCAACTATTCCTCCACCCTCACTTCCATGCGCATTTTCTATAACAGTATTATTTGAAATAATTCCATCTGTCATTATCATTATTGAAGGTGTATTTTCACTATTTATATATATTCCTCCACCACCTTTTGGCGTTTTATTATTAATAATTTTACCACCATTCATATAAAATTTTGAACAGTATATTTGTAAACCTCCACCTATTTGATTTACTATATTACCAATATTTTCATTATTCGAAATAACTCCACTATTTAATGTAACTGTACTAAATTCTACAAACATTCCTGCACCATGACTCCACGCACCACTTTGAGCAGAAGTTTTGTTTTTAGTAATTATAGCTCCATTTATATTCAAAGTACTATTAGCAACAAGCAACCCCCACCTCGTGCACCAAAACTATTACGTTCTTCATAAAATCTTCCACGATTGTTATTATTTTGAACTGTTGTTCCTTTATTTAAATTTAAAGTTGAATCATGTAATTCAATTAAAGCTGCACTTGATATAACATTATTTCCATCAAAAGTAATATTCGTAGTTGTTACAGTATTATTATTTTTTATATCTAAGATTTGCGTTGTAAATGTTGCATCTTTGGTAACTTTATAAATATCATCACTAAGACTTGTCAATATTACTTCTTTATTAGTGATATCCATTGTTGTTGTACTGTTGACTATAATATCTGATAAAAGAATTATTTCACCACTACTTTTTACTTTTTTATATGCCAAATTCAGAGTTTTATATGGACTATCCTTTGACCCATTACCTATACTATCATTACCACTGGATGAAACATACACTTTTTCATAAGCTACTACAACTTCTATTTCCTCTTCTTCTAAAATAATACCAAGTCCATTTTCTATACGTACTTTAACCTTATACTTTCCATCTCTTAAAGTTGTAAAAACATATATATTTTCTTCACTTGCTATTTCTTCTTCATTATCTAATCTATAAAAATACCTTAATATCTCGTCTTTATCATTTTTAATAGTATTAACGTTTACTTCTATTCCATCCTGCCTCTCAAATGCACTTACTTCTACCTCAGGAATATCCTTCATTAAAGTAGCAATAACTGTTACTTTACTTTTAAATGTTGCATTAGCAGTTTCACCAGTTAATGGGGTATCTTTATCAAGCCACATTCTCACATCATAAATTTTCTTAGAATTAGGTTTTAAAACACCAGTTGTTAGCTTTCTTGAAATAAAAGCATCGTCAATCGTTGTATCTACTTCATCATAACTACTTAGTAAATAACCATCATTATCATTCAAAGCAATCTTTACATACTCATCACTTAACTTCTTTTCTACTATATTCATTTCTTCTAAGTTAACTTGATAACTTGCTATGGTTGTACAAATATTTTCAATTGTAAAAGTATATGGAACAAGATTTTTTCCATCTTCATCAGTTATTGGTAAAACTTCTTCTAAATTAATTGAATTCTTATCTTGAAACTCTATTCTAAAACAACCTGTTGTTACTATATTAGTTGATTCTTGTTTTAAGGTAATTTGCCATAAAGCATAACTTGTGCCAACTAAAACAACAACTAAAACTATCATTATAACTACTATGATACCTTTTCTATTTTTCATGTTTTTACCTACCTTTATTCTATATCTAAATTATATCATCTTCATACATATTAATCAATAATCTAGCACATTAACTCAAGATAAAAACATGAAAAAAGTAACATATAGATATTGACAACGTTGATTCACAAAATAAATAGAAGATATATTATCTAAAAAAGTTCATAATTTTTATGAACTATTCGTAAAGTACCTGTAAAATATTTCTTAGGGGTTGTTTATAAGAAGAAAAAATTAACTAAAACTGAAATAAACTTAAGACTCTTAGATAAATATAAGGTAAATATTGAAGAACTAAATTATACTGCTTTAAAAGAGTTTAAAGAGAAAGTAAAACTCTTATCTGACAGAAGACAGAAAGGGAAAGTAAAATATAAAATATGGGATATTGTAGTTGTAAGTTTTTTAGCCACTTTAGGCAATTGTAATGATTGGGAAGAAATCCATGACTTTGCAGTTTTAAAAAAGGACTGGTTAAAAAAATTCTTAAGTCTCACAGGTGGTATTCCATCAGCCATTACCTATAAAAGAGTTTTTTCTATTATTAAACCAGATGAACTCGAAAATATTTGTGTTCTATTTGCTCAAGATGTTTTAAAACTTTTCTCTAGTAAAAGAGATATTATGAATATTGATGTCAAAACCGATAATGGTAGCAAAAGAAATGAAAATGATATTAGAGATAAAAAATGTTTTAAATGTCTATTCAAATAACTTAGGTTTGGGCATGCTAGTGAAAAAATTGAAGATAAAACCAATGAAATTCCTACGATTCCTAAAATATTAATGTGAAGAGAAATATCATCACTTGAGATGCCTTAAATACCAAAAAATCCAACGTAAAAAAAGTAATTAAACTTAAAGGTGATTATGTTGTACCTATTAAATTAAATCAGGAAAATTTTTATAACAATTTGGTACTATATTTTAATGATAAGCAGTTGGAAGTTATTAGGGCTAATAGTGTAGGAAATTCTTATACTAAAAAAATGGAAAAGTCACACCCTTCTACTATTACTTATAAGTATTTTCAAACAGAAGATATTTCCTGGTATTATGATTTAAAGAATTGGAGTAATATTAAGTCTTTTGGGATGGTAAAAAAGACAATTGAAAAAAATGGAAATAAAAAAACTGAGATGAGATATTATATTTCAAGTTTATATGTTGATATTAGTACCTTTTCTAAAGCAATTAGACAACATTGGAGTGTGAAAAACAAATTGTATTGGCATTTAGATTTTACCTTTAAACAGGATAATAATTCTACCATGGATAAAAATGCTTTATTCAATCTACAGATTTTAAAAAAGTTAAGTTTATCTTTCCTTAATGATGTTAAAAAAATCTATGATAGGAGTCTTAAAAGAATTAGATTTTGGTTATCTTTAGATTATGAAAATGAAATACTTAGATTTTTCAATATACTTACTCATTAAATTTTTACATAAAAAACAGTTAAAGCCTAATTCCTATATAAGCAATTGAACTGTTCTAAAAATTTTTCATGTTTTTATCCTGACATTAACTATTAATTAAACTTTTTAGAAAAATTATCAAAACTTTAAAACTTAATAAATAAACAATTATATTAAGTTACTTCTTCAAATTTAACTATAACGAAAATTAAATATTCAAATAAAAAGAAAGATAATATTCAAAAATTATCGAGTTGAAAAAAATTCTTAAAATATTAAAATACCTTATTGCCAATGGCAGAAAGGAGAATATATGAAAAAAATATTACTATTAATTATTTTTCTTACAACATTTTGTTTATATAATGACGTAAGTGCCTTAGAAGAACAAATATATGAAGGAGAAAAAATTGAAAACATGTGGATAAAAAAAGTAAAAGGAGAAAAAGTAGAATACCATCAAGCAGCATTTATCAGAAGAAAAAGTGACAATAATTATATATACTGTATAGAACCATGGTCTGTTATCAAAGAAAATGAAAATTATAACGATATAATAAATGCTAATAACTTAGATGATGATACAATAAGAAAAATAACAACAGCTGCATATTATGGCTATGGAACAATTAACCATACTACTAAAGAATGGTATTACATTACTCAAGTAGCAATTTGGAAAATCATTGACCCAACAGCAGATTTCTATTTTACAGATAAACTAAACGGAAATAGAATTACCACTTACGACAATAAAATAACAGAAATCTTAAATCTAGTAGAGTTAAATAACAAAGTACCACACTTTAATCAATCTGAAATAACAATACCACTAGGAAGTCTTATTAACTTAACTGATCAAAATAATATCTTAAACGAATTCTATATAAATAAAGAAGGAAACTCTGTAACACCCTTACCAATGGGAAATATTTTAAAACTTGCTGCTAATAAGATAGGAACAACTACTTTAACATTTACTAAAGAAAGAAACAGATTTAATAGTTCACCATTGATATATAGACATCCTAAAAATCAAAACTTCTTAAGTGCTGGAAACATACCTACATTACTAACAGAATTAAAAGTAAATGTTGTAGATGCAAAAATTACAGTAAATAAATTAGATCAAACCACTAATAGTACAACCGCATCAGGAGAAGCAACACTAGAAAGTACATTTAGACTTTACAATTCTAAAAATGAATTAATAGATGAAAAAACAACAATAAATAGTCAAGCAATATTTACAAATTTGACTATTGGTAAATACTATTTAGAAGAAATTAAAGCAGGTAATGGTTACGAACTTAATAATGAAAAAAAAGAAATAAATTTGACATCAGAAAACTATGATGTATATATCGATTTTTATAACAAAGTTATTACTAATGTAGTAACATTGCAAAAATTATATGGAAAAAACGAAATATGGAAACACGAAGAAAATGCACAATTTAATATTTATAATAATAAAAACGAATTAGTAAAATCTGTAAAAACTGACAATAACGGAATAATAACACTAACATTACCATATGGTACATACAAGTTTACACAAGTTTCTGGTAAAGAAAATTATGAATTGTCAAAACCTTTTATTATAAAAATTGAAGAACCTAATAAAAATATACATATAACAAAATATAACAATGAAATACTAGGAAACATAAACATTTTAAAAATTGACAATAAAACTAATAGACCTGTCAAAAACAACTATGCCATATTTAAAATATTTGATTATAGTAAAAATGATTGGCTAACTAATACATATAGAACAAACGAAGATGGTTTTTTAAGCATTAAAAACTTAAGTTTGGGAAAATATAAAATAATAGAAATAAAATCACCTGATGGTTATAAAATTAGTGAAAATGAATACATAATAGAATTAACAAAAGACAATAAAGAAATTTATTTAGAAATTGAAAACGAAAAAGTATATAAAGTTCCAAATACAGGCATAATAATAGAGCCAATAAAATTAGAAAAAATAACATATGAATATAAGAAAAAATATTTTATTACTTATTATAATATTCTTACTAATTAACACCCATATAATTATCATTAAGAAAAATAATAATAAAGAACCATCTAATTTTTTTATCAATGAGACAACAAAATTAACAAAAGATAATCCTATTGCAACTATTATAATTAATAAAATAAAATTAAAAGAAAATTTGTATGATATTAATAGCAAAAACAACACCATAGAAAAACATGTTTCATTTTTAAAAGAATCTGATTATCCAGACAAAAAACATGGAACAGTAATTATATTAGCTCACTCTGGGATTGGAAAATTGGCCTATTTCAAAAATTTAGATAAGTTAACGTTAGATGATAAGGTTGTTTTAATATATAAAAATATCACATACCATTATAAAGTAACAAAAATAATTGAAAGAGTAAAAGATGGTACTATTAGATTTAAAGAAGATAAAGAAAAAGATAACTTAATCCTAACTACATGCAAACCACATGATTCAAAAAAACAATTAACAATAATACTAGAAAAAGAAAAAAGTCCAAATTAAGGACTTTTTAATCATTTAGTAATACTATCAAAATACTTTTCAATATCTTCTTTTCCTGTTATACGTTGAACAACCTTTTTATTACTAAATTTAAGTAAAGTTGGTCCATCAACTTTTAATTGTTTAATATTATTTGGTTTATCGATAATCTTCTCATCTTTTGACTTAACAATAGATAAATTAAATATCTTTTCTAAATCTACCATATAAACGCTTAAGGCTTTATCTTTTGCACTATATGAATTTCTCAAAGAAAGATATTTTGTAGCATTAGAATCAGTAAAATTATAGTATAAAACATAATATGATTGCTCTGGTCTTGTAAATGATTGACCTGCTACAATTTCATCATATTGTATTACTGCTTCCTGTGGAGCATCATTTTTCTTTTTATTATTAAATTTAATCTCTCCAGTTAAAATAGCCGTTGCAAAATAAATAATAGCAACAAGGAGAACAACAGCAACAAATATTTTTGCTCCTCTAACTAAATCTTCATTATAATTTGATTTTCCATATAGTGATTTTTTATTACTTTTGTTTTTAATTTTATTTTTCATGTTTCCACCACCTATATCGATTATAGCATAATAGACTTGAAAAATAAAGAAAAAGTAATATAGAAACCTATATTACTAAATCACTATTTCATTGTTGGAATAACATTAACACTTCTAGCAACATCCAGCAATTCCTCTTGGCTCATAACATCACTAACTAAATAATAATCAACTCCACCACTAGTCCAAGATATAGAATTATCTGAAAGAGCACCAACAGTATCAATTAACAAATAAGGCTCACCATAAGTAGGAATAATAGAGAACTCTTCTTCAACAGTTGCCGTTTCTTCTACTAATAAGAATGGTTTTTCTCCATCAAAAGTCATTATAACTCTTTCACCTTTATCTTTTTTCACTTTTTCCTCACTTGTTAATTTAGTTCCACTTGGAATATAAAGCGGATAAATTATATCTTGTAAACCTCCAGTCTGATTAGTTGATGTATTATTTCCAGCAGAAGGTGTTTGACTATTCGAAGAATCAGGTGTTGAAGATGGAGAACTACTAGGAGTAGAAGATGGACTTGATGATGCCGATGCAGACGGATTTGGTGTTGGTGATGAAGATGGCGTTGGTGTAGGACTTGAAGAAGGAGAAGCACCAGGAGCAACTGAACTACCCATAATAGTATTTAAATCAAACATACTATCATTTAAATCAGGATTCATATCGATATTATTAAATATCATCTTCATCAAAGGAACATCCGCCTCATCTAAAACATCAACTTCCTTTAAAATCAAATCCTTATTAAAAAACACCTGCTGCTTAACCAATCTTCTGTTATTAGGATAATTAACAGAAGTTGTATAAATATATCCATCATCTTTTTCTACTAAAGACTTTTCTTCATCTTTTACAATATCATCAACAATAGATTGTAACAAGTAAATTTGTGAATTATTATATGGCCACTCACTTTGAAATTTAAAACTTTTATTAAGAGATGGAGTAAGTACATAAACACCATCACTATTTTTTAAAATAATTTGTTCATGATTATTAGCTTTATTTCTTAAACTAACTTTAAATTTATCTTTTTTTTGAAAAATAACTGACACATCATAATTATATGTATCGTCGTTATTAGATATCTGTAAATCACCATCCAGTTTATAAGCTTTTGGATTTTTATATTTATCCTCAATACTTTTTAAAATATCTTTGCCACCAATTCCGAAACATCCAGTTGTAAATAAACAAAGACAAAAAATAATTAAGATAACTTTTTTCATTTTTTCACCTCATAAAATTTACTTTCATTTAATTATATGGATACATTTATCAATTATTCATGAATAATTTTTGTAAAATTGATTATCATAATAATGAAAATTTATAAGAGGAGGAAGAAAATGAAAACAATACAAAAAATAGCATTAGTATTAACAATTATTGGAGCACTAAATTGGGGACTTATGGGTTTCTTCGAATTTAATTTAGTTGCATCTCTTTTTGGTGCTGACACTGTCATTACTAGAATAGTTTATTCTTTAGTAGGTATATGTGGAATCATCAATGTTGGTCTTTTATTTGAAGACTTTGACTAAAAAAAAGCAACTAGCATTGCTCAAGTAAAATGCTAATTGCTTTTTATTATTTTAATCTTAACTTTTTTAGTCTTAGACTCATAAGAAAGCCTTAAGTCTCCACCTACTGCTACTACCTCTACTTCTACCTCTCCTTCAGTTGTATATCTAGATAAATCAACCTCTGCTCTAAGTGTTGTCAAATCAAGAGAATCAATAACAGATTTACTACCTTTAACAATAACAGTAACTTCACTATCTTCCTTACTAGAAGCCTGTGCCAAAAATTTAGGATTTAAATTTATTGGATAAATTTTAACACCTGTAATTTCCTTTGTAACTACATCATCTAAACTAACACTAATATTTAAAGTCTTAACACTTAAATCTCTAACACCTGATGGCTTATTTATATTCTTATTAAAATCTTTATTCTTATCAAGTCCTGTAACATCAATTGCAACATCCAAAGATTCAATTTTATCTAAAACATTCTGATTTCCATAAAGAATGACAGTAGTATGATTAGATGTAATATTACTAATAGATTTTCCAAAAGCAAGTTCACCCTTTGGAACTATTTTTATAGGTACTTCCTTACTTGGAGAAGATATTTCAACCTGTGCATCAACTGTTGTTGGTACAATTTCAACATTCACAATTTGACCCTTTGAATCGTATGCTATAAGAGGAATATCCTTCAAAGTATACTTTCCCTCACCAGGTTTATTTATATTTTCAATATCTACAAGTGCCTTAACTGTTGCAACTTGTTTTAATTTATACTCAGGTCCTTTAATGATAACATCATTTCTGTTTAGTTCTACATTATTTATTACAAATTTAGTATCCAAACTATCTCTATGTAATAAGTCATAATCTAACTCCTTAGTAGCAGATACCTTTTCATATATAACAATAGAAGCATTAGATGGATCAATTTTATAATCTAAAGAAGCAAGATCTTGACTATACTTAAGTTTTACTGTATGACTACCTGGTTTTAAACCACGTAAATCAACACTTACATTTGTAGATGGCTTCTGTTTTGCTAAATACAAATTCCATTTTCTACCAATTAAAGTAATATCAACTGTACTAGGTAATCCCTCAACAACATAAGCCTCTTCATTATAAATTGCTGTTACCTGTTGATTATAAAGTATTTCTGCTGACTTATTTACCAATGAATCAGAACTTTTATCAACAATTATAAATACAATAAAAGCACAAATAAGTGATATAACTATTAATGTTTGTTTTCTATTTATAAATTTTTCAATTCCCTTACTATTTTCACCAATTGAATCAGTAATAAGTAAAATCAATTTAGTAATAGGGGTAATTAAACATTTATCAAAAAATGCCAAAATTTTTCTCAATACTTTACTTGTCTTCTTCATATATATCATCCTCATTCATATCATCTTGATAATCATCATCCTGTTTAGGTCTTAACTCATCAATTAACATCATTCTAACATCATCAAGTGATAAATTATAAAACAACTCTCCCTTTACAGCAATTGAAAGTCGTCCGGTTTCCTCACTAACTACAACGCTAATTGCATCAGTTTCCTCAACAATACCAAGTGCTGCCCTATGTCTAGTTCCAAACTTTTTACCAACCTTACTATTATTACTAGTAGGAAATACTGCCCCTGCACATGTTATTCTATCACCCTGAATAATTACTCCACCATCATGAAGAGGATTGTTTGGGAAAAATATCGAAATAAGCAAATCACTTGATAAATCAGCATAGATTTTTTTTGCCTTATCAATATAATCTCCTAAACTAATATCCCTTTCCAAAACAATAAGTGCTCCAATTCTAGCCTTACGTAAATAATCTACTGATTGAACAATTTCATAAACTAAACGCTCTCTTTCATCAACAGTCAAAACTTTATGCCTACCAAGAAGTTGAGTCCTTCCAAGTTGTTCAAGTACAGTTCTAATTTCAGGCTGAAAAATAATAATAAGTGCAAGTGGTCCCCACATTATTACATATTCAAGCAACAAACCAATAGTAGTAAGACCTATAAAATCACTTACAATCTTTAAAATCATAATTATAAGAACACCTTTAAACAACAATGTTAATTTAACATTGTTACGAATATTTTTTAAAATATAATAAAAAATCAACCATACTAATGATATATCTACAATCTCTTTAACAATTTCTAATACACTATCTAGTGTCATTCAAAACATCATCCTTTCTAGAATAATATACTATTTTATTATAACAAAAAAAGATATCTTTAGTAAATACCTTTGATTTATTATTACAAAAATTATCATATACACATCCTAAAAAACAACAACAATTATTAAAGCTAGAAAATATTTTCATCATTATTAACAGCTTGTACAATAGGTGGTATAACAACAGTTTCTTGATTATTTGTATCAGGCTGCACCACCTCATTATTAATATCAACCTTACTATTAGAATTAGTATTTATACCTACATCTGTAACAACTTGATTAGATACTTGATTTTGATCTAATACCTGTTGTGTAGGTTGTTGCACTTTATCAACTGCTAACACATCACTACTATTCAATTTGTCATTATTAGTGTCTGTAGTTGAACCAAAATCAATAAAACTGTCATTTTGTACTACAGGATTTGCAGTGTTATCTACCACCTCATCAGATATAATAACATTATTAGAAACATTAGTTGCAGCATTAGAATTACTAACAGCTTCTTGATTAGAAACAATATTACCATTACTATCGGCAATAACAACCGTTTTCATAGACTCTTCCTTAGCTAACTTTGCCTTTTCCATAATAAAACCAATTATTGCCATTATTAATATCAAACAGATAACTACAACAACATAATATAAACCACCATCCAAAGTATCTCTAAAAAAACTAATTAAAAAATCCATATTATCACCTTTTATTCTCATATCCATAATAACATCAATATCAACAAAATTCAATATTTTTATATCTTAACATACCAAACATTATTATCTAAAAACAACACCTTTAGTTTATTATCATCAATCAAATAAGTAATAAAAGAACGAATAGTAGAACCAATGAGCACTGACTGATTGTAGTCTAAATTAAGATGATAAAAATCAAAAACATATTTAAATATATCAGAAAACATTCTTTTACAACCACAAAAATCTAAAATAAGATTACAAATACTTCTAATAACTTCAATATTAAAAGAAACTATCTCTTTAATATTTGTAATAATTGGTCCGTGACTTGGAATAAACAATTTTCCATCTAACTTTTCAAGCTTTGATAATGATTGCAAATATAAATTAACATCAAAAATAAATGGTACATGATATTTATCAACTGCTTCTTTACTAAATACTGTATCTCCTATAAACCAAATATTATCATCTGATTTTATTACAATATCAGAGAAACTATGACCTGCTAGTTCAAGATAAGAAAAATCTTTCAAATTATCAGGAATTGTGTTACAAACAGAAACAGAGGAACATAAAAATTTATTTTTTAACTCTTTATATGGATTTGCACCATAAAGCATTATCGATTCTAAAATAGGATTATTTATAAATTCCTTATCTAAACCATAACCATATACTAAAACATTAAAATTATCTTGTAAGTATTTATTACCACCAATATGGTCAGCATGTGAATGAGTATTAACAACATATTCAATAGAAAACCCTAATTCATCTAAATTTTTCTTTATCTTCTTAATTGCATCTTTGCTACTACTAGTATCAACAAGAAACACTTTATTATCATAAAGTCTAACAATTCCAACTCTACTAGGACAATCAGCATAAAATACATTCTCATTTACCTTTCTTATTTCATACATAATTATCACCACCATAAAAATATTTTAACACAAAATAAAGAATTAACACAAAATGTTAATTCCAAAAATTTAAAATTTAACAGTATAACTTGTAGTATAAATTTCACCATCTATTTCTACATAAACAGAATAAACACCCTTTAATCCATGAGAATTAATATACTTAGTTACTACTATACCATTTTCATTTTCTTCTTCTGTAAAAACATCAACGCAAAGGGCGGTATAAGGCTTCTTACTAATTGGCATATTATAAACTAAAGTACTTCCCATCTTATAAAGTATAACATTAACAGTAGAATCCTTCTTAAATTGACCTTTAAATACTAGTCTATCCTCTTCCTTAACTAAAGAAATATCATGTTTTTTATAATTATCATCCTGCTTTTTGGCATTTACTATAAAACCAAATCTTTTTTTACTTATTTTCGTTTTTCCAAGTGTACCTTTTCTTTTTCCTGATTCTAAGTTAAAACTATAATTGTCATAAAAACTCATTTTTTCAACCCGATAATTGTTTGTAGGAAGTACTATTTCAAAAATAACTTCATCATCTAATAATTCAACAGTATCTGATTTTAAAGTATCAGCATATCCAAGACCCGCAGGAACATTTAAAACTTTACCATCTTTATAAGAAATACCACCAGAATGAATAATATAATGACTCTCTGCAAGATAGTCAACATCTGAAATATATGGAGAATAAAAATTACTTCCACGTTTCTTACCATATTCAAAGATTTGCTCAATAGTCATATTTTTAGTATCTATTTTATACATAACTCCACGACTATAGCTTTTTTGAGCATCGACATACTCTTCTTTTATTTTTGATTTGTTATTACCATTATCAAATAAGAAAACATAACCCTCTGGTGTAATCATTGCAGCATGTTGACTCCATTGCCATTCAAAATTCTTACCAATTGGTTTAAAAAAGTATTTCTTATACTCATCACTCCAATTAGTAGAATCTCCTATAATCCAATTTAACTTTCCACTTTTATAATCAATATTAATAACGGCATCTTGATGTCTTCCAGATAATGTTATTGAATTAGTCTTTTTATCATACCATACTGAATTATTATGAAACCAATCATATTCAACCCAGTTTTCACTTTTACCATCATCCATCTTAAGAATATCTTTAAGATCAAAATGCTTAACAATATCCCCAGTTTCCCTATCAATCTCTACTATATAATCCTCAACTGTACCACTATCATTATTAAAATTATCACTTGCTAACAAAATATTACCGTTTTCCATTTCAAAATAATCATGGTGATATCCACCAGGAACACTATACTCATTATATACCTTACCTAAAAAATCAATTTCATAAAGACCAGTCATATAATAAGGAGTATTTACAAGCCTTTCTGTACTAACTAGCATTCTTCCATTCTTTAGTTTAGTAATATTCCAAAGAGCATAATTACTAAGATACCATCTAACATCACCATTTACATCATAACCACAAGTATAGCCAATACTAGATGGTGTAAAGAAATATAATTGATTATCTAACTTTTCCTTCTTTGCCTTAACACTAGTAGGCAATACAAAATTATCAGGTAACTTATCTGTTTTGATTTTAATAGTTTGTTTTCTTTTACCAAATTCAATTACTACCTCATTATCTTTATCTGGATATAATCCATATACTGCTAAATAATGAGACTTAGTTTTTTCAAAAGTATTAGTATAAGTTGTCAACTTATCTTTACCAACTACTGTAACCTTTGGACTCACCTCATCATTTGTTTCAAACATAATTAAAGCCGTAAGTGGTGAATTACCATAAGGATTTAAAACTACTTTTGGCTTATCAAAAGTATAACCTTTAGCACTAAATTTCTTTTCCTTTTCATATTGAAGAGTAACTAAACTTTCTACTTCCTTTACCAAATTATCATTTTTAGATAACACATCTAATACTATAAAAGAACTCAATAATATTAGACAAATAACTATTATTATAATATTTTTCTTCTTCAAAAAATCATCTCCCAACAATATTAATTATTTACTAATTATATAAAAAAAGCAATAAACAACTCGTTTAGTTAGCTAAACGAGTTGTTTATATAAAAATTTAACAAGGATTATCAAATTGTAATGGTATCTTATAAGTGATAACTTTATTGTCAATATTCAACACATTAACTATTATGTATAAATTATCTATAAGTAATTCTTTACAAGTAGAAGAATAATCATCAACACTAAATTCCACTACTGACAACAATTCTTTAAAAGTTTTTTTATTATTAATAGTATCTTTATCAAAATTTATTTTTCCAAATTGGGCTATCTTTTTTTCTATACTGTTATTTTTTTCATAAAGACTACATTCTAAAGACACATACTCATTAATATTTTTATCATTACCTACATAAAAAATATCAGAAATATAAATAGATTTTTTATCATTAGAATAAGCAACAACTCCTTTTACTTCAAAAGAAGTATTTAAAGACTTTATATTACTAAATTTAAATGAATTTCCCTTTCTGATAAAAAAATAACATGTAAAAGTTAATGAAATAATCAATAAAACAATTGCAATTAATAAAATTATACTTTTAATGTTTTTTTTCTCTATCTTATTAGAATCACTTGATAAAAATTTGCCATCTAATAATGATGCCATATCAATGTCAAATTCTTTACTTATTCTCTTAAGACTATCTATATCTGGAAGTCCTCTACCATTTTCCCACTTAGACACTGCCTGGCTAGTAACACAAAGTTTCTTTGCCAATTCTGCTTGAGTTAAATTGTTCCTCTTTCTAAGTTCTAAAATAATCTGACCAATCTTTAATGAATCCATACTTCACTTCCTAACTAAGATTTAAATTTATTTATCAAAAATATTTTTAACTATTAATTATCAAGTCAATCAAATTTGACACACTTTCCATCTCCATTATAGCAGCTTTTTTAACATCTAAAACTGAATTCTTCATACAATATCCATTATACTTTTTTATCATTTCTAAATCCGTATAGTTATCTCCAATCGTATAAATATCATTATTTTTAAAATTTTCTATTTTTTGAATAAATTTAATAGCCTCTACTTTATTAACATTTTTAGAAACTATTTCCAAAGCTCTATCAGAAGATATAAAAAATATCATAACATCATTAGAAAAATTATCCATTAGCTTATTATAAACATTTCTTGCTTCTTCTAAAGAAGCAAATTCAATCATTATTTTAGTAACGTCAGATAACTCAATACTTTTTACCTTTTTAGTACATGAACAAAAAAAATAATCAACAATTATAGAAAAATCGAGACATGAAATGATATTATTTTTCACTTCATTGTCAATTGTTTCATTATAGATGATGCTTCCATCTTTTAATATTGTAGCTCCATGATTTAAAATTAAATAATCATACTCTATTCCATACTCTTCTTTTTTTGTTAAAAAATCTGGATAACTTCTTCCTGTTGCTATTATAAACAAATTATTTTTTCTAAATTTTGAAACACCAAAAACATTATTAATGATATCATTATCATTAGTATAAAAAGTATTATCATAATCACTAACTAGCATTTTCATAAATTAATCTCCTAAATACTAAAGTAGTATAAACATCCTTACACAGCTAATTATTATTGTTTATAAAACTTTATATATTGCTATTTTATATTGTTTTTATATCAAATTTCTGTTATAGACATCTATCAAAAAAAGAATAGACGTCATGTATGTATAATTTATTAAAAATAATTTACATTACGTCAAAAATTATACCAATTATTATTGATATTTTAAATAGAATTAATAAATTTATTTGAAAAACATTAAAGTTTAAGTTCTCAATTTTGAAGGTTTAAATTCAACAAAAAAGTGATTTTTAATAATAAACAAAAAAGTACTTATAATTTTTTTTGCTTCTTATTAAGATTCTTAAATATAAAATTAATATTATTTTAATCCAATAATAGTTAACTTGTTCATTGATTATGTCAATATACAAATGTATTTACTAAATTAACAAAATCCATTTTGTTTGCAAAAATATTATATCAAAATTTAGGACATTTTAAAACTCGAAACATAAAGTTCGAGTTATCCTTAAATCTGTGCAAATAACGGAGTTATCTACAACTTTTAATTCTTTTTCTTATCATCAAAAAATCAAAATTATCTCTATAAATATCTTTTACAATTTGTTCGTAAGAAAATGTTACATCTATTTGTACATCACCATCATACCAAGAATTTGATACATAAAATTCATTGTTCTCTTTATTCAAACTAGTTATTACAATATAATGTCCCTCTTGAGCAAATATATTCGGATGTGGTCATACTCCAATTATTGCCATATATCCTTCTTTAATCATATTTATTACAGTTTGCTTCATTAGTTCTGGATGGTTATAATTAATTTTAATTATTTTATATTCTATATCCATTTTTTCTTCTATTAGTTTATTTAAACAGTATATTATTGACACACCATTAATTCCTTCAAAATATCCTTCTGAAAGAAATCCATATTCATTAAATAGCATTTTCTTCGAAATAGAAATAGGATCTTCATCATACCCTAAACTTGCCAAAATAGTAGCTAATGAAGTTGGTCCACAACCATTCTTTTTTATTATCCAATTAGTATCTTCTAATGGTTCTGTATATTCATATTGTTTAAATCTTTTAGTTAGACATCTTCCATATTTGTTTGGACTTATCAAATCATATTTTTTGTCACTCATAGTAATTACCTCAAATTTTATATTTTGCTTTGGCAAAATATTTAACTCACCCTGTATTTTGCCAAGTATAGCCAAATTACCTGTGGGTATAAAAAATACCAATCTCATTGACTGGCATTGATTTATATTAAGTTCGAGTAGTTCGAGCAGATTCTTCTCTGGTGCCCGAGAGAGAGAAGTACAACAACTTTTCGAGCAAAAGAAATAGTCAGTAATAATTTATTAACTGACTATAGTATAACATAAAATTTAATAATTTAATGATTTTTCTTTAATCTAATTAACCTTTCTGCTCAATAGAAGCCTTTTTGAAATATCTTTATCAGTTTCTACTGCATTCTCTAATTGTGCATTTGGCATATAAATAACTTTATCATCTTCAAACCAGGAACCACATACAATTCCACTTCTATGAACTATTGCAACATTAAGATATGTTGGTCTACGATTAGGAACATGAGTTGCTAATTTATCTCCCATACAAATACGAACTGGAACTCCTTGATAGTTAGCATTTAAGTATACATTTCGTCTTCTTTGATCCACATTATCAGATATATTTAGCTTTTTAAGTGTATTATTGAAAACTTCATCAGTTTCTTTTGTTCCTGGTAAAAGTCGATTCAAATACAATGGTATTTCTACTTTAGAATACTCATCAATATCAAATGTTTTATCAATTGTCACTCTAAGACATAGTTTATCGCCCATAAGTTCTTTGGCTTTGCTAAGTGATAATATTTGCCTTGTAGCTCTAAATATTCGTTCATTTTCATCCTCATTCATAGAATTTCGATGCAAATTAACATGGTTAATTTTTGATATGCCATTTAAATAGTCTTCATTAATTCCTACACCATTAGTATTCCAATTTATATAAGAATTAGGCAAATAAGCTTTTATGAGTGTTAATAAATGGTTAAAATCAACTGAATTAAGTGATCCTCCTGTAATTGCAACACTTTTTGCATTTGGAAATTCTTGCAATACTTTTTCACAAATTTCTAAAAAGCTTGTGTTATCAATCGAATTTTTTCTAAGATAAGTATCTATACAATATTCACAATTAGCATAACAAGGTTCTGGTAAATTAATTACTATTGAATTAACAAAATCCAAGCAAGGAATACCAAAAACTTTGCGAAAATGTCTAGTAAAAGTTTCTGTTCCTAATTCCTTTTCAGCCATTAAAAATTCTTCCTGTAATTGATTAAATTCTAAATCAGTCATAAATATCATATTCCCTTCGTTTGACTACTTATTATACAATATTTTTCTAAAAAGTCAAATTGATCAAAATCAATTTCACACGTATATTGGTTGTCAATATGCAAGTGTGTTTACTAAATTGACACCATTTAGTATTTAAGGACTACGAATTAAAAAATATCGTAGTCCTTTTCTTCTAAATACTGAATCATTTCTTTTTCTTTAGATGTATCTTTTGTAATATAAGTAATATCAGAATCGTTATATAAGTTGTTATCATAACAATCTTTGATTTGAGTTATAACTATATCTTTTTCTTTGTCTTTTCCGAACAATAAAATGTTTCTAAAAATATCTTTTAATGCTTGTAAGAATTGGATAATAAAGTTTTTAAATGAGGAATAATCATTTTCTAATTTATTAACTTTGTTGGTCAAATAGTTTATTTGTGCATCTTTCCTGTCATTAACTGCTAATAGTGCCTTATAGTATTTAATCTCTTGTTGTAGTTCTTTATATAATCCTTCGCTTTTTGAAACTTTATTAATTGCTTCTTTAGCTTGTTTTAAGTAATCCATTAAATATAAATAAATATCATAATTAAATACTACTTTATGATTAAATATCTTTTTTGCTTCACTTTTCATAGTTTTAAGGAGATTATTATATTCACGATTCATTTTATATTTTGTGTTATCTAAATTCTTATCTAACATACGAGTAATGCCCTTTAATTGTTTAGGAGTTAAGTTTTTAATACCTGTATTTTTTTCTCCTCGTTCTATCTCAAATCCTTTATTTCTTAATCTTTCATAATATTTATCTTGTAGCTTAGACAAATGGGTGCTACTTTTGATATATTCTTTTTTAGTTATACAATATTTTTCACGATTGACTCTTTTATCAAACTTTTTAATAAGAGGAACAACTACAATATGAATATGAGGAGTTGTTTCATCCATATGTAGAGTAGCATGAATAACTTGTTCTTTCTTATAACCTAAATCTTCATAAACAAATTTTAAGGTTTCTTCTACCCATATCATTATTTCTTCTTTACTTAACTTATCAAAAAAATCCGTATCACTTGTAAATAACATTTCATCTGCAACAACACTTTTTGAATCATTTACCATTTGATAAAAAGATTTTTTTCGATCAGTTCTCATATTTTCTTGTCTTTTATTGTATTCCTCTCGGTAATCCTTAGTAATATCATAAAATTTTTCAATGTACTTTTTGTCACATTTAACAAGTTCAATATTATTGATAGTATCTTCTTTTCTAATATCTGGATTAGATTTATAAGATTCTTTTGTTCTTTGATTATGAGAGCCAATTTGAGATAAATCACTTAAAGTATTAATGCCTTTACATCTAAATATGGCACAACTCATTAGAAACCTCCTTTGTCTTACCAATACGACTTAAGATAGCACTTTCCATATCTAAAGTAAT